>JAZQYM010000001.1:0-57270 GCA_045633525.1 Alistipes sp.
ATTATCAACGACAGCGAGTTGGAGTATCCGACAATTTATATTTATGATGACTACTATGAGTGATTTTAGTGAAATTAAAAAGGAGGTAGAAGGAAAATTAGAGAGCCGAGAGTTGCACTTTGGTTTTCCAAGCAGTCACGAGGGTAAAGGCATATTCTCGCAAATGGAAGAACAGAAAGTATTGCAGGTTACAACCGAATTGTTTGAAAAGTGTTGGCGCAATGAGGTTGCACAAATGCTTGTAGAAACCGACCATTTAGAGGTTATATCAAACTACTTTAACAATCTCAAAGTTTGTAGGGATTTGCAATTAAGGAAAAATGTAATCAAAGGCATCTTGAAGAAATTAGGATATTCCGCAGGCAGTTCGGAGTGTGCTACTATTCTTCGAGAAATCGCAGATGAATGGGATGACTAAATCACAAGAAAAATCATCGACCAAGAAGTTCTATGGCGATGATGATAGCAGAGCAGAGTAAAGGAATGAGAATTATACTAATAGAAGATACAATGTGTGCAGGTGATAAGCACGAGATGATTAACTACCCTCGTGATGGTTTTAAGCCGAAGCCTGCATTACCGAAAGGAACGATATTAGAGGTCAAGGAAGAGTGGCAGAACTTTTATGGTACCTACTATCGTTGCTCTCACGAAAACGGCACTTACGATATCCCAAAGCGTAATGCAAGGCCTTACATTTCGGAAGTATGGGTGGTATCGTGGCCAATAGGCAGACCTACCAGACCAATAATGGTATCAGAAAAATTCTATTCAGAAGATGAGGCAAGGGATTTTGCGGAAGGCGTTAAACAGGAGATGCGTAAAGTTGGAGCCTTTACAGAAGCAGAGCAAGTACAAGTATATAAAGAATAAATGTTTTATGGAGTTGGAAGTAAAAATAAAGAAATTGAGAGAGGATGCGGTGGTGCCGACAAAGGCACACGCAACAGATGCAGGTTGCGACCTGTATGCAACAAGCAAAGAGTATGATGCGTGTGGTTGTGTAGTGTATGGTACCGGCATAGCCGTAGAGATACCGCAAGGCTTTGTGGGTTTGGTTTTCCCTCGAAGTAGCATAAGCCGAACCGGGTTATTGCTTAGCAACGCTGTTGGTGTGATTGACAGCGGTTACCGAGGTGAGATTATGGCAAAGTTTCGCAGAGCCGAGGTGCCAGCTCTGGAGTATGTTGTGGGTGAGCGCATTGCACAGCTCATTATCATACCTTACCCTGAGGTGAAGTTTGAGATAGTTGATGAACTCTCCGATAGCGATAGAGGTACAGGAGGATATGGAAGTAGCGGAGTATGACACGAGAAGAGTTTGTAAAGAAATTTGAGGTGCTGAAAGAGCATAGCGACCGGGCTATGGCCATAGGCGATGCGCTTGGTAAACACCTGCTCGATGGCGCACCTGTTGTGGCGTATGGCGGTTTTCTGGAACAGCACTACATCGAGTTGCTGGCAGAGTTGTCAGGCATAGACAAAGAGGTTATTAGCTGCCTACTCTACGAAGGCCCAAGTGTGCACTAGTACGGAGAGCAGAGCAACGGACATCACGCAATAGAGGTAAATGTAGTAACCGCTGAGGACCTATGGGATTTCTATCAGTTGTGCGATGAATACGATGAGTCGAAGAAGCAGGGACAAATTTTATTATACGATGAACCTAAAAACGATAAATAGTTATGATTGCAGTAATTAAAGAGTGGTTGAGGCGTATTTTCTCGCCCTCGGAGCCGACAAAGATTGAAAAGAGTGAGCACACTCGTTGTGATGGGTGGCAACGCCACAAGAACAAAGTTAAGCGCAGAAGGAGGAGAAACCGATGAGTGCAGTATCGACACAGCAGGAGTTGCTATTGTGGAGGCGTATGGTCTGGCGCAATACGCAACCACACAAACCTCGCCCAGAAGATGTGAAATATACGGCAGATGCTATTCGTATGCTCAATTACATCGCAGCTCTAAACTATGCAATGCTGGACCTGGAAGAGGAGCTTATTGAGTACGGAATGTATCGCCACCTGGTGAAAAAGCGTGTGGTGCAGACAAGCGACTTGGTGCGAGACATTCACGAGCAGTCGTGGCGTATGCTTGCCAAAATATCGGACAAAGCAACGAGGGAGTATAACGATTGTATGGATTGGTGTTATCGCAAGGTGCAGGGCGCAGTGTTGCTTAAATCGCCTGAAAGGGCCTACAATATAGTAGTGGCACTGTGCCGTCTGGTGGAGAAGTACAACAAGAAGATTTCGCCTTGCTACCTATTCCACCCTGCGTTACCGATATACCGCATACCAGCGTTGTTGGAGTGTATAAAATTAACCGACTACCACATAGATAACATTATAGATATGGCGGTAGATAAAATGAAAGATATATGATAAAGAACATTGTGATTTGCGATATTGACGGAACAATATCGAGAGTTGGAGAGCGATTGCAGTACTTGCAGCAGACACCGCCCGATTGGGATAAGTTCTACGATGACTGCTTTGATGACGAGCCAATCGAGGAGATGTGTACGCTTGTGCGAACACTTCATAAGGCAGGATATTCAATAGTATTTTGCACCGGTAGGCGTGATAGTGTGCGAGAGAAGACCGAGGCGTGGATTAAGAAATATGTATCGGAGGACTTTGTCTTTCCTCGAATTTTGATGCGCAAGGGGTTAGATCATCGGCACGACACGGAGGTTAAGCCTGAGCTGCTCGAAATGTACCTCTCCGAGCAGGATAGGGCTCGTATCGCCTTTATTTTGGAGGACCGGGACTCTATGGTGGAGAAGTGGCGTGATATCGGCTATATTTGTGTTCAAGTGGCAAAGGGAGATTTCTAATAAATGAGGCGACCTGTTAAGGTCGCCTCGCTTGTTGTTCTACTCTATCGCATACGGTGTCGCATACGATTGTAATACTCCACTTCGAAAGCAAGGATTCGGATATCATCGGTTACCTCTCCTCTTATTGTAAAGCGCAAGTACTTGACTGAGCAAGGAGTCCTGCGAATGAGGATATCTTTGTTGGTATGCACTCCGTCTAACTCTCGGAGAGTTTTCCAATTCTGCGTATCTATTGAGCCTTCAACCTCGACCAGCAAGGTCTGCTCGGTGTCGCACTCGAAGCGCACGATGATAGTTTCTGCTCGTTTCAACTCCATAGAGCCAAGTTTGATTGGGCGAGTGGAGAGGGATATGCTGATTCTATTGGTATCTTGCTCCTTCTCGTTGCGGAGATTATAAATCATTTCATTGGTTGAGACCAACTCATCGTTGTTGAGAATATATCCTTTTGGGATATCTCGTGTACTCCATACATTGTTATCGAGCGAGAATACATAAGCCTTGCTGTTAGGCAGGTCGGTACATAGAACCTCGTTCCACTCTGGAAGATAGACCATCTGTGTAGTGTACATCCACTCTGGTATGCGGTTCTCGGTGGTGTGAATTGGAGCAGAGAGTAACTTTGCTCCTTGATTGGTTAAGGCGTGAAGGCCTTTGTCGGTGAAGTATAACACCGCACCATTAACCGCAAGGGTGTTAGGGTTGATGATTACATCGTAGTTGATAGGAATAATTGCGGAATACAATGTTCCCTTGCCACTCTGCATAGCGAATATACCCTCTTTGGTAAATACATATACAGGAAACTCACCAAACTTGGCATCGGACATCTCGATGGCAACAGAGTTGATAGCGAGGATTTCATTGTCAGCAGAGCCTATTGTGTAAGACCTTTCAAAAGGTAGTGCGGTAGGGTTGTTGTTTTTAGATGCCCACACCTTGCCTTTTGTAATAAGGGAAGTCGGGAGTATATCTGTTTCGTAGACTTCATATCCAGCATCTTTGTAAGGCCAGATAGTTGGGTACTTCAAATCGGCACCGGGTGCGGTTTCCGTTCCGCCATACGGAGGAATATAGTAAGCATAATTGATTCCTGGCGCAGATTTTAATTGATATATTGCAGCTTTGTGTGTGCGGTCTTGGTCTGAATATGTTTCATCTGCAAATAATATCTGGAAAGCTCGATAATCAGGATACGATAGAATTCTTCCACATTGATAGAAAAGAGGGTGTGTCTGACTGCTAATCTTCATCTCGGCCAATGGGGTTTGAAAGAGTGTCTCTTGCGCCTTAATTAGAGCTTGGGCATATTTTAATTGAGGAGTATTTTCCCATTCGTTTTGATTATCCGGAGTGTAGTTGTCAGGTTTCTGGAATTTAGCCATCTCAGTCTCTCGATTATACACTTTACGAAAGCGAGTTGTAATGTCACCAAAAAGATGCAGCGAGTTGTTTATCTCCTTTCTACGAGAGCTACTAATGTCATGCTCTGATTGTTCGGGCGTATATAGTACTCCCTTTGATTCGATATGCTCCAACACGGCTCTATCCAACAAAAACTCGCCTGACTTACCTCCTCCAATAGTTGTCAATTCCGCAATGGTCTTTTTGGCGGCAAGGAAGAATGGCTCGTTAGGCAAGTCCTCTTCTTGATAAGCATCTCGTGCTGACACATAGTTATTCAGTGTAGGTATAGAAGCTGTACCGGGCAAAGCCTTTGCCATTGAATCGACAGTAAATAGAGGATGAATGCGAGTACAATAGAGTGCAACATCGAATATGTTTGCACTAAACTCACCTATTGTATCCTTTACATTAAAAGACACGGTGGGTTTGATATACATTGTTGATGCAGAGGTAAATGTTGCCAATATCTCCGTTTTCTTTGTGTCCGACAAATTGTCAAATGGCTCTAATCCCCCACCACAATTTATACCACCATATAATCTGCCTCCCAGATTGTATGTTCCAAGACCGGCAGCCGTTTGACTACCGGTAAAAATAGTACCCTCGCTATTTTGATAAGCCGGAAGTATGGCACTTGATGAAGATAAGATACGCAATGGTGATTGAGCTAATATAGAGCCATCTTCTGCTCGTGCTGCAAGGAAATAGCAAATCGAGCCACGCCACGCCTCGTCATTGCTGAATGTTCTTAATAAGGTTTGATAGTTTGATAGATCTACAGCTCTAACCACATAATCGTATAGTTGAGTTCCGCCTTCCGAAGGTGATCCTCCTGTTCTTATTCCTGCCGGAGAGTCAATTTCCTCTCTTATAGGTATATCTGTTTGGACAATCTCAGATATCTCAAAGTAGATATCATCGATTTGGTATAGTACATATTTACCCTCAGTCAATAAATACCATTGTGGTTCTTTGTCGTTATCCCACTTAAAGTGGATGATATTGCCAAAGTGGAATAGATCGGTAATATGGATATTTAGATCATTGTTGTCTGTGGTATATGGAATATCTTTTGCCGCAATTAAAATTGGAGATTCAAATACAGTATCATCCTCATTGTATCTTGTAGCGTACAAGCAATGCTCATTTGTCATTGCAGTACGGCCTTGATCTATCGTATAGACTAAATAATAGTCCAAGTGTTTATAAATAATCTGTGCAAATGGTGGGTCGCTAAATACTCCGTGATCGAACAGAATAGAATAGTCAAAATTCTCAAACCCCTTAACATTCCTCCACGCTTCACCTGTGTAGCGGAGGTTGTGCAATGTCGCACACTTGCCATCAACAACCGAGTGGTCTGGTGTTGATCTGTCGAGTCCACTTATAGGGACTCCAATTCTTTTTCGTTCTGCCATAACTAATTTATATTTTGCTTATATATTTCACTTGCTATGTTCATTCGGAGGCGTTCAAGCGTTCCGCCTTGCTTAGTGGCACTCTCGTCATCTTTATCTTGTTGAGGTTCGGCAATGGTGGATACAAGGCGTAGAAGTGTGGCGAAATCCTTATTCGACATAAGTTGCAACTTCAATGTATCGCCACATCTGCGCACTAATTCCTGGCCAAGCATCATGCGAG
This sequence comes from Alistipes sp., assembly GCA_045633525.1. Taxonomy (GTDB): domain Bacteria; phylum Bacteroidota; class Bacteroidia; order Bacteroidales; family Rikenellaceae; genus Alistipes. The sequence goes on from JAZQYM010000001.1 coordinate 5,890, forward strand.
ATTGCTTGACATTCTCGACAAAGCCGTCAGAGACTAACGCCTCGGCACGAATAGTCGAGCGATTTAAGGCTTCGACAACATCATCATCGGTAAGACCCTCCCTCGCATCTTGCGGAACGATATCGAGGATGCTTTTCTTGACCTTTCGGGATATATTCTCTGTAACCTGAGCGTGAGCATCACGAATACTCTGCTGTTGCTCCGGAGTGAGTTTCTCCCAGATACGCTTTACGGCTTGGGCGTGAGTTCCAAACTGCTTGGCGACAGCATTATAGGAGCCACACTCGACATAAGCGTAGCACAGGCGATGTTCGAACTCCTCCTTTGAGGCAAATTCCGCTTTACTCTTGGGCTTTCTTTTTGGTCTTCTTCCCATTTTTGTGAAATTTTAGGTAAAAAATACAATGCAAAAGTAAGCAATTAACTTTACATTTGAGCAATAAATTAAAGATAAATAATTTCAACGATGAAAAGAATAGACAGAAGTACGATTTCGGTGGTGATTGTGTTGGCTCTCACTGCCGTAGCATCTTTTATTGGCGAGGGGTGCTGCTTTGAAGGTTCGACTCAAGCGTGGGTAGGTGCTTTGATTGGCGCAGCGGTATCTATTGCAAGCAGCATTGCAGGTAGTGCAATGGCTAACAAGGCGCAAAAGCAGAAGGCTTCGGCTTATGACCAAGCATGGGGTGAGTATGAAGATTGGTATGAAGGGCAGATGAATGCAAGCATCTTGGATCGAGCCGACACACTATCAATGCTTAAACGCTATCGTGATTGGCAAGAGGAGGAGGCCAAGAAGTATCAGACCAATGCGATTAAGGGCGGAGCTTCGGAGGAGGCAAAAATTGCGTATGCTCAAAAGGCGAATAAAGGCTATGCTGATGCAATATCTCGTATTGCAGCAATGGGTCAGCAGTACAAAGACCGCTTATCGCAGGGCTTTATGCAACAGCAGCTTGGCTATAAACAGAAACGAGCGGACCTTACAGCAGAAGGTGCGCAAACAGTAGCCAATGGTATAGCAAATGCCGGAGGTGCTATCGGAGATTTGGTCGGTGGAATGAATTGGGGCGGAAAGAAAAAGTTGTCTCCTGGTCCGAATTATGAGCCATCAATGGAAGATGATTGGTTGATAGATGCGTTATCGGAAGATTATAATAATTAAAAATATGGCAGAACCAAATATGATAAATCCTTTTGAGGAGGATATTAAGGCTAACGAGCAGGAAGCAGCTGCTATCGCACAAGAGTTTCAGCCGGAGCCATACGCCCAGACTCGTCTTGCACAGCAGGAGGAGATGAAGTCGTGGCGACAGATGCTTATCGACAGCCACAAAAAGCGTGAGGAGGAGCGCACAAAGCGTTTGCGCAATGAGCGGATATTGGGTATTGGCAAGGCATTGGGTGATTTGCTCGGTGCCGCATTTGCTGGTGCAGGTTCGACACGAGGTAACTATGCAGCGGTAGTTCCGCAGGCCCAGGCTCCAAAGAGCGTGGAGCGAGTTCAGCAACTTATTAACGAAGGTGTGGTGAACGCAAGGGATTACGACAAGATGATGCAGACTCTTGCTATGCAGGAGGGCAAGGATAGAATTGCCCTTGCAAAGGCTATGGATGAAATCGGCATAAAGCAGTCGCAGTTGGCCGAGCAGAGAGAGTATGAGAAGCAAAAGTTGAAAGATGCGCACGAGAGAGAGTTGGAGAAAATCAGGACACGAGGCGAATGGCAACGAGCACTTGCTACACTGAAGTCCGATTTGCAATCAGCTCGTGAGGCTAAAAAGGCAGAAAATGCTGTTGTTTTGGCAAAGATAAAAGGAAAGATCCAGGAGCGCATCAAGCAGCTTGGAGGTGTTGGTAATCTTGATTGGTTTACTTATGAATCATTGCAGGAACTTTTCCCTGGCGAGGTGGAGTTTACAACAACTACAACTGCTCCTGATAAATATGGAGAGCCACAAACCAAAACAGTATCTGGCACAAGAAAACAGCCACAAGGTACTGCGCAAGCAAAAATGACTGCACAGGAGAATGAGGATTTTGCAAAAAGAGTCGGATTGAAGATAGAAGAAAAACAATCCATCACAGAACTTCGGGCTCTTGTGACAAAAGGCAGATATACCGAGGAGCAGATTAAACTAATGATTGCCCAAGCTCGTAAAGAGGGGAAAAGCGTTGCAGACCTTATTAAGTTACTAAATCCTAAAAAATAATCAGTAAATATGACTGAACTTGAAAAAATGATTGCTGAGTTTGATAGTCAAAATGGTACGGTCAAGACTCAACTATCGACAGATAATAGTACACCAGAAACGACAGATTTGGCCTCAATGATTGCTGAGTTTGATAGACAAAACGCTAATTTATCAGACGACAAACAAGAAGAGGTGCCTACTGAATTACCTAAAACAAACGAGTGGGGAGAACCTGTATATGAGTTTGAAAAGCCGGTAGATGTTGAGGGGGCAAGAGTGCAGGACTTCTTGACTCCTACGATATTCGAGCAGAAGCCTAATGCTAAATCGGAGGCAGAGCCACCCAAAAAGGCAAAAGAAGAGAAAACATACAGTCCTGAGGGGTTGTTGCCTGTTGCAGAGTCGGGCCAGGCAGATATGCCACAAGGTTTTATCTCTCCAAAGGTATTCGAAAAGTTTACACCTGAGGAGAAGTTGATGCTCGATGTGGATAAGGCTACCGATAGTGCGTTTAATGCGGCACAAGAGGAGGCTACAAAGCAAATGGTTGCCGAGCGCAAAGAGCGTGGAACCTTTGGCGTGATGGATGAATTTGGCGAAGGTGCAGCCGAGAAGATTGCGTATCGCCAGACAGCCGGAGCAGATGCAGTTATTAAGCGCACATTTGAGTCGATATCGGCAGATGATATAAATAGTATCATTGAGAACAGAGTTGCCAATAACGAGGAGTTTAAGGCGAAGAAGCAGGCGTTTGACGATGAGGTAAAGCGCATAATGCCGAATAGCAACGACAATCTCTCTGATGCGGAGGTTGAGGCGTTGTTTGCCAATATGACCCCGGAGGAGCGAGAGGTTGCCGAAAAGCAGATAGCAGATACTACGCAAGCACTCGAAGCATTGCAGGCTCAATTTGCCACCGATGTTGAGGGCATATACAAGTCGGAGTCGAAAGATGTTGAGGCGCAGATAAACAATCGCATTATCAACCGCTTGGCAAAGCTGAATCTTCCGAAGAACGATTTAGAGTATATCGGTAAGGCTATTTACAACAATTCATTGATTGGTACTCTCTATGAAGTGGGACTTAATGCCGCTGCCGGAGGTTCGGGAATGGACTATGTCGTATCGCAGCAAGCATTGGCACAAGCAAAACCTTCTGCTATTGCAAAGGTTGTGGGTGGAGCAGGTGCTATTCTTGCTGATGGTGCAATCTTTGGCGCATTGGGCGCAGGCGGAAGTCTTGCAGGTGTCGGTATGCGAGAGTTAGCGACAAAAGTAGTTGCAGGTCAAATTGCTCGTAAGGCTGCTGTGTCGGCAACAAATAGCGCAGTTAAGGCAACCGCAAGGCGCATTGTAGAGCAGAATGTCTTACAACAGTTTGCATCGGCTGCCACAGCGCAAGCGATAACTCTTGGAGGATATAACGGACTTTTGACCGCAGCGCAGGAGACACTCTCGCCAACAGGTGAGAATGGCGCATATAATTGGCGAAATATACTCACTCGATTTGGCGAAGGCCTGCTTACAGGTATTGCCCTCGGTGGCGTGTCGGTAGGTACGGCAGTTGCAAAGGGTGCAATGTATCGTGCTCGACCTGATATGGCTTATACATTTGCAGGTCAAGCAGCAGATTTGGGTGTTAGTTTGGCAGGCTTTACAGCCGAGAACGCAGCGTTCTTGGGTATTGGCTCTATTGTATCAGGCGAGGAGATTACTGCCGAGGCGATAGGCGAGAGTTTTGCTACACTCGGATTGTTGAAGGGCATTGGTGCATTGAAGCGTGTAGTCAAAGGCGAGAAGTTGATGCAACAGCCTGACTTTGTGCAACGCACTATTTCGGACCTTAAATTTACAAAGGAGGAGATGGATGCAATGCGCAATGCCGGTGTTGATATGGAGCAGATAGATATTGTTTCGGAGGCTGTACGAGAGGTGTTGAATACACCTAACAAATCGCAGATAGCCCAGGAAACTATATCGTCAAGACCTCTTATGGATGTTTACAACTCTGTTATGGCATCTCGTGAGGTACCTATCTCTGCAAAGATTAAGCTTCAATATATCGTAAATGGAACAGCACCACGAATTGTGGGTGCTACAAGTCTTACGGTTAGTAACACAAATGGTGTGCCAACAGTTAAAGCGTATGATGCAAATTCTCGTCTTGTACAAGTAAGAGAGTTTGAGAATATGGCCGAGGCGGAGTCTTTTGTAAATAAAGCACAACCATTACTTGAAAGAAACAACATCATTGAGGGCGAAAAGGTATTGCGTGGCGGACAGATTGCCGTTACAATTCAGCAGGCTATCGAACAATATGCTAAGGAGAATCCAAACACAGATGCTCGTACTTTGTTTACAGAGTTGATGATTGACCTCGGCTATGTAAAGGGTGAGGTCCCTGCTTCATCTCGTGAAAGAGTGGATGCAATAAAATCTCGCATTAAGGAGCAATTTGTAGATCCTGCATCGCAGCTGGTAGATGGTATCGCTCGAAAGTATGGCACAACCGTAGAGAGTGTATATCGTGCGCTTAACATTAAGCCAGACCTTCGTACTGTGCGAGAGGCGCAATTAGCAAAGGCTTATGTTGATGCGTTAAAGCAGTTCAATGAGTCTATGTCTGGACCTGTTGAGGCTGAGCAAGCGAGATATAATGCGCAGATGCAGCCTCAAATCGAGCAGGGCAAGCAAGAGATTGTCGATGCACAACGAGAGACTGAGTTTGTGCGTAACTCCCTGAATGAGGCTGCGAAGCGAATGGCTACTGCTGATGGAAAGCAGATAGCGATTGTTCGTCTTGAAAATGGTGAGCAGGTGGCCGTACATACAGGTCGTATAGTTTTGCGAGAAGATGGCACTATTGACCATAAAGCGAGTGAGCAGACTATTGTTATCAAGAGAATAGATGCAGAGGGCAACGAGCAGCGTGATAGTGTGGGTATTGACGATATTGCCGAGGTTATCGAGCAAGGCACTCCGGAGGAGGCAGTTGAGGCTTCAATGAGTGTGCTCGAAGCACAAGCAACAAAGAAGTTGTCCCTTGATAAGGCACTCTCTGAGAATGGAGAGCAGGGCGTTGAGGTTGTCGCTATTGACGGAACTCGTGGAAAGATTGTCGGCATTGACGAGAATGGTTCGTATATTCTTCGTGCAAAGGGTGAATCGGGCAAAGAGGTTGATGTCCCGGTATCTATTAACGATATTGAAGCGATAAATGCCGAGCAACCTGCAACAACAGAGCAGGCGGCAGTGGCTGATGCAGTTGAGAAGGTTGTTGAGGATGCAGCAACCGAGCCTGTCGAAGTTGAGTATGATGACGACTTTCCTCCTCTGACCGAGGCGGATATGGCTCCGCAGTTAGATGCAGACAAAATTCAGTGGGAGAAACTCTCTCCGGAGGATTACACAAGTGCTTCGGCTATGCTATATGGTGATGCAACAACTCTCGCAGACTCTCATATATACCACACTAACTCTCGTGCGAAGTTAGCAAAGGCAAAGCAGAGTGTTGCCGAGCAACAGAAGGTTATCGACAAGCTCAATAGTCGTTTTGCTACTATGTCGAGCCCGGCAGAAGCGCAGAAACTCCGTAAGCAAGTAGCAGCTGCCGAGGAGGAGAAGGCGAAGCGAGAGCTGGCGGTAAAGAATATCGAGGAACAGATGGCAAAGTATGCTCACGCTATGCGTAAGTATGGCGTTGAGGTTGCTGCCGAGGATAGCCTGCTTGCCGAGAGAGCAAGGCTCGAAGAGGAGCGCAATGCTCTGCTCGAAGCAGACAAGGAGCTTGACCGCAATGAGCAGGAGGAGGCAACGAAGGGTAAAAAGACTATCGCTAACACCGCAGCTAACCGCAAATATATCGAGCAGTTATATGCAGACCGCTTTAGCGTAAGCCCTGCACAGGTAGGTCCTCGTCAGGCGATATTGTGGGACTTGGCAAATGGAGCGATAAAACTCCGTTGGGACAATGTTACTACTGATTCGGGTGCTGTGCAGAAAGGCTTGGCAGCGGAACTTGGTTTGTCGGCAGCCGAGAAGAGAATATACAAAGCTGTAACCGATAATAAGAACGGACAGAGTGTTGATGCGTATGCTCACGACTTGTGGCAAGGTGCAGAGTGGGGACAAGAAGTCGATGATATGACTTTGAAAGATATGATACTTGATGTCTTGCAAAGCACTCCTAACGGCTCTATTGCCCTCAAAGAGTTGGCGGATATGTCGGGTGTGCAGGCGGACCTCGAAGCGCAAATATCGCTTGGAAAGGGCGATATTCAGCGTAAGTTGGAGGAGGTTGATGCAAACCTCGCAAAGAACGCACAACAAATGGCCGATTTCCGCAAGCGTATCAACGATACAGTGCAGAAGTTGGAGAGTGGGGAACCGTTAATTCTTCCTGTTGGAGAGGGCGAATTTGGTCCTATTTACGACCAATTCAGAGGTAAGCCACAAGAGGCTGTTGATTTCCTTTTGGCAGAGAAAAATGGCGAGGCAATAGGTGCTTTAAGCCATAAGGATATTGGCGAAATAGACTTAGTTTGGGGCAAAGAAGGTACCGGGCATAGTGACGGCTACGGACTTTCAAAATTGGCAAAGTACCACCCAGAGGTACTTGATAAACTGCAACCGATATTAGATGATATGCAGGTTGTAAATCGCAATGCCAATAGAGTTAATTTGGAGAGCCCTAAATATCAAGCAGCAGTGCGCTTAACTTGGAACAATGAGCGTAAGAATTGGTTGCTGACAGCATTCGAAAAAAGAAACAGTGCCATCGACAATACGACAGACACTGGCGAAACCGCTATAAGCGGCAGGCAGAATGACACGGCTACTCTGCAAAGCACTGTTTCCGAGAACAAAGATACAACATCTATTCCGGAAAACAAAATTTCGGAGGAGGAAATTTATGGTAATACTCCTGTGAGTGAGGATATTCCGTTTATGATTGAGCAGGAAACTGCTGATAAAGGCGTTGTAAGCGAGGCGGAGCAGAACTTTGAGCGTGAGGTTTTCGATGCTTTTGCAGGGCATTTGGGCGAAACTCTCGGTGCAGAGAGTGTTGTTACTGATGCTGCTGAGGCAAATCGTGTGCTTGAATGGCACCAGGCCGTAGGCGAAAGACTCCGTACTGCTGTGCGTGAAAATGCAGAGATAGCTGCTGAACGAGCAGAGATTGAGCGTGTGGCAAAGGAGAATGGTACATGGTTGAAGGCTCCGAATGGCAAAGATACAAACCTTACTCCAAAGCAATGGGTAGATGTTCGCACCTCTCGCTTTAAGAATTGGTTTGGTGATTGGGAGAATGACCCTGCAAACGCATCGAAGGTTGTTGATGAGAATGGAGAACCAATGGTGATGTATCACGGATCATCGTGGAAACCATTGTTGGAAACAGATGGCAAGGCCAAGTTTAAGATGCAGGAGGGTGCGCTTGGCAAGGGTGCATACTTTGCAAGAGAAGTTGCCGAGGCTGCAAGTTATGCAAAAGATGCTTTGGGTAATTGGTACTTATCCGATGCTGATGTTGATGAGGGGGGGTATATTACCGAGGTATTCCTAAACATCCGTAATGAAGATCAGATATTACGAGATGATGAGTATGGTGGAGATTTACCTGTTGCGTACATTGCAGTAGCAATTTCTCCTAACCAGATCAAGTCGGCAACCGAGAATACAGGCGAGTATAGCCCTGCAAACGATGATATCCGTATGTCTATCGAGGCATATCACGGTAGCGGTGCAGACTTTGAGAAGTTCGACCACTCGTTTATGAGTACCGGAGAGGGAGTACAGGCTTTCGGCTGGGGAACCTATGTAACCGTGGTGAAAGGTATTGCAAAAAGTTATGCAGATACTATTGGTGGCACTATTCAGGAAAAGCGCAGATATGAGGCAGAGCAGAATCTACTTACTATTCGTAAAGAGATAGCGGATAACAATAGAGATATCCAATTATGGCGCAGGATGATAGAAGGTCTGCAATCTGAAATTGCCGCATGTAAAGATGTGCTTTCCACTTTTATAAAAGAAGAAGTTGTGGGAGAAGTTCGATATATTAAAGATCCTTTTTACATTGAAGCTGACGAGGTAAATCCAATAGATCTCGCAACACTTTCTATACCGACCCCAGACGGAGTATCTTATTTGACATACGAGGAGGTGCAAAAGAACATGCAGCAAAGTCAGAAGGAGTTGTCCGAGTACGAAACTCGTGTAAATACTGCACAAGCAAGAGTTAATGAACTCTTGCCATTAGAGCAGGCTGCTGAAAAGGAGTGGCAAGCGGTAACAGTATCGGGTAAAATTGACGAACTGACAAACAGAATGAAGATGCACCAAGATACGCTTTTGGTGCATCAGACCTCGCTTGCGGCAAGTGAAAAACGCCTTGAAATCAAAACTGCGGAGCGTGATAGGTATAATGAGGAACTTAGCAAACTTGAAAAGGAGTATGGCAAGAACTCACCTGAATACAAGAACTTCGTATTTAATAACGACTATATAGAGGAGGAGTATCAGAGTGTAGTCAAAAGTGTAGAATCGAATAAGCGTTTAGTCGCTTATAGCGAGGAGCAACTGCGTATTGAGGGGAATACAATGGCTGAATTGAAAAAGATTCAGCCAGCAACATTCCGCAACCTTTACACCGTTGAGGTGCCTGATAATACCGGGGATAATTACCTCTCGTGGGACAAAATAGTGCCAAATGATATTATTGACCGATTAGATAAAGCCATCGAACAGCAGTTCGGAGAAGATGTTGTTGGTAAAGCAAATTTGAAATATGGTCAATTAGGGCAACAGATGTACCTCAAATTGGCTAATGCCCTATCTTCCGCCAAGGCTGCATCCGAGTTATTGCATAGTCTCGGCTTTGTCGGCATCGAGTATCCTGCACAATACACTACCGGTGGTCGTGCCGATGGTGCGAAGAACTATGTAATCTTCAATGCAGACGATGTGAAGATTGTGGACCATGTACAGTACTTCAAGACTCCAAATGGCGAGGTTTATGGCTTTGTCTATGAGGATAAGATTTACTTGGATCCAACAAATATAGACCCGAAGGCTCCGGTGCACGAGTACACCGAGTTGTGGTGCCGTGAGGTTGCTAAGGCTAATAAGCCACTCTGGGAGCGTGGTAAGGAGTTGGTAAAGCAGACGAAGGTTTGGGAAGAGGTAAATGCTGACGAGAACTATAAGCACCAAAGCGAGGATTTACGAGCTTCGGAGGCTTGGTCTCGCATTATTGCTGACGAGATGACAGGCAAGGCTCGTGAGGTAGGCAGCAAGGGTTTGATGGCTAAACTTCGTGGTTGGCTCCGTTCCTTCTGGAAGACTGTGAAGTCTGTGGTCGAGAAGTGGACCAAGAAGGATTTGGAGGACTTGACCGTAGATCAGTTCAAGAAGATGACTATGGCCGACTTTATCAACAAGGTGGATCCTCGCAAGTGGAACGCTAAAAAGCCAAAGGAAGTAAGCAAGTCGCTTGTAGGTATTCACAATATCTCTCTCGACAAGTTGCAGAAGGCCCTCAAACAGGGAGGTTTGGCGAATCCTTCGGCAGCAGTAATAGATATTGCAAAGGGTGACCACTTCGATTATGGCGAGTACTCTTTTATTATGCCAAAGTCGTTGGTTGATAAGAAGAGTGGCCGTAATATCGGAACATTTGACCGTGATGCTTGGACTCCACTCTATCCGAGTGTAGAGTATTCGCATAGTAAAGAGAGTCGCAAGAATCTCAACAAACTTGTTGAGGGACTTGATGAAGGCCTTGCAGACAAGATTAAGCGTGAAACACTCGCAAAGGTAAATGGCAACGGTTTTTATAGCGGTTTGCAGATTGTATTCTTAAAGGAGCGAGATGTTGAGGTGCCTATTGCATCGAAGGCTGGTAAGTTCTTCGGTACCATCGATGAGTTTAAGCAGTTGTTTGGCGGCAAGGAGCCTACTTACGAGAATTACCAGACTCTCGATAAGGCGCAGAAAGACGAAGTTACTTTGTGGATTCGTGCCAAGGGTATGCCGGAGGAGATTGCTCGATATAAGGAGCTGCTTGTAAAACCTGCAAGAAAGGAGGGACTTTGGAACTTCCTGCTTGACGATGTGGGTTATGGCAAGTTTGACCAGGCTGTGAATGGTTTGCAGGCAGATGCTCGAAATGTTGGTACTCCTGATTATGAAAAGACCATTGATAATGCTGTGAATTACATCAGAGAGAATGGTTTGCAGGAGGAGTTTGATGCTTGGCAGTCCGAAACATTCAACAATCTCGGCTTTGATGAGCGCATTCAGGTGGGTTGGAGCCCTTCGGGAAATCGCATAATGCGTAAGAATACTTTGGAAAATGTAAGCAAGTATATGCGTAGGCAGGGTAAGAACGCTTCGGCTGACCATTGGTCTAATTCGGAGGGTAAGATGCTTGCGCAGTTGGTGCAGAACTTCTCTTCGCTTGATAAGATACGAGCAAACAAGGGGCGTTTAAGAAGTGCAGCCGATGATGTCGTAGGTATTCGCAAGCGTATTAACGAGATGGCACAGGTGTTTATGAACTTTGCCAAGCACACTGACCTCTTTATGGAGGAGCAGTCGGCACTTGCATATCTCGAAGATATACTTGTGGGCGGAATGGACCCAGATAAGGTTGTAGCCGAGTTTAATGCTGCAACCAAGCGTAATGTAACCCTTACGGAGGAGCAGAAGGCCGAGATGAAGCAGTTGCGTGAGGAGATGAAGAGTATTCCTGTGCAATACTTCGAAACAAAGTTTGAGCGACCTGTAATGTTCAATGAGTTTGCAGCGGTTGTGGCTCCTGATACTATGCCGGAGAGCGTAGAGCAACAGTTGCGTGATGCCGGCTTGGCAATCTACAAGTATAACCCGGATGTTGAGGGAGATCGCAGAAAGGCAACTTTGGCGGCAACCGCATCGGAGGATATACGCTTTATGATTGTTGGCGAGAAGGGTGCAGCTGCGCTTGACCAAGCGGAAGAGGCGGCCACTCGTCTTGACAACCTTGCTGTGGCAAGAGAGATGGAGTCGGAATTTGCGGAACGAGCAAGTCGATTGGAGAAGTTGCGTAACGCCAAGCCTATTGAGATTACCGGCAATGAGGTGACACCAAGTGAGGACTTGAAGCAATATCGCAAAAACGCAGAGGAATACGCAAAGACTTTGCGAGGTGCGTATATCAATAAAGATACGCAGAAACAAGTTGTCGTCAATCGTGATAGTATTAGAGAAGTTTTGCATCATGACGGTAATAGTATCCCTCATATTCAATCTGTTGCTGCTATCCCTCAGATGATAGAGGAAAGTACATATATTGCAACAGAGCCTATAAGTAACCCATCGAAAAAACTAAAAAATGCAAAATACGCTCATTACTATTTGTGTGGCTTAAATATCGCAGGTGAACCATATACTGCAAAAATTGTTATTGCGGAATTTCCGAGTGGCGAAAAATACTATGATCATAGTTTGACACAAATAGAAAAGGGTGAATTGCTTAATCGTGCCGAGTTATCGAGTACGGTCGCCGATAGCAAATCACCCATATCCGACATCAAAGATAAGCGATTGTTGGATATTCTCCAAATAAATATCAAAGAAAATGCCAAAAAAATTAAACTCGCTACCGGTTGGGAGCGTGGAGCTGATGGCAAGTGGAGGTATGAGATTGGCGATGCCAAGATAAAAGATACCAAAGATGTTGGAGGTGCTGTTGTTGTTCGCTATGAAGACGATATGCTGTGGAACTCAGGCAAATTGGGTGATATCGTAGATGCGCCTGAACTCTTTGAGGCATATCCGCAGTTGCGTGATGTCCGTTTGGATACAGATGCTTTGCCAACAGAGCCTAACAATGGTACATATTATCCTTCGACAATGAGTATTAAGATAAATGCGGATAATATCGCTACTCTTAATTCTATTTTGAACCACGAAATCCAACACGCTATTCAGCATATCGAGGGCTTTGCATCGGGTAGCAACCTATCGGTAGCAAAGAAGGAGGTTGATGAGTTGTCTAATAAGGCCGCAATATGGCGTTTCAGAAATGATATTGCTGCCTATATGAGGGAGCACCCAGATACTTATCCATCGCAAGTGCAGAAGAAGGTTATGGAGCTATACGCAATGACCGATGGTTTGATAGAAGAAGGGGAGTCTTTAAGCAAAGAGGACATAGAGGAGCTTGAAGCACGAGGTTTCTTCCCATTTGAAGATGGCAGAATTAAGGCGTTTAATTTATGGGCAAGAGGATATGATAACGAAGGCTACGAGTATGCTTATAACTTATGGCGAGAGCGTAAAATACCGACCGCATACGAAAGATATAAGCGCACCATAGGTGAGACAGAGGCTCGTAATGTTCAGAAGCGTATGCGTATGACCTCAGAGGAGCGTAGAGCAACGCTATTGTCGGAGACCGAAGATGTTGCACGAGAGGACCAAATCTTCTTGGATAATGGATTGCATGGCAACCCTACTATCAGTAGAATGATTATTGGCGAGAAGGGTGCAGCTGCGCTTGACCAGGCGGAGGAGGCAACCTCACGCCTTGACAACCTTGCTGTGGCAAGAGAGATGGAGGAGGCAAACAGAGATGCCAAAGCTATTAAACTTGCTACCGGTTGGGAGCGTGGTGCGGATGACAAGTGGAGGTATGAGACACAAGATTTTATAGCTCGTGATGCGTTTACGAAGGTTGTAAACAATCGTAACAGCCACGAAAAGTATGTTAAGCAGGAACAATCTTTCATTAACGAGCAGTTGAAGTGGCTTGCTGATATTATTGAAGGTCGTACTGCGGATTGGGTAGACAAACATCTGTTTGGCGCAAATGAGCCTACATTTGCCGAAAAGTATCCGGAAAAGGCGCAGCAGATGAAAGAATACTTCTTGCAGTTTGCTGATAAGGGTAAGGCGCAAGCAGAGTTTGATAGACTGATTGAATATGCAAAAGTATTAGGTAGACTTGGTCGTAACGAGTATATGCTTGATGAGTTTGTTGAGGATAAAACATTATTATCCGCTTTCCCTTCATTGCGTAATGTGAAAGTTGTTGTAGAGCCTAACAAAAATCAAGATTATGGAGGAAAGTGGATAAAGGAGGACCAAGTTATCAAGCTTGTAGATTATAGGGATAGAGGCTCATTCGAGCATACTGCTCTGCTTCACGAGGTACAGCATGCAATACAAGATTTAGAGGGCTTCGCTCCGGGTGGTGCACCTGAAACACAAAAGCCTGATACCGCCGAACATAAGCATTTACGAGATGTTGTGCGAGGTGCAATATCATTTGTTGAGTTCTTCAAAAATGAGGACATAGCTTCAGTAATTAGAGATAGCAAAAAGTATGGTTCTCCACAATGGGATTCTATAGGCAAGGAGTCGCAAGACATACTATTAGAATATCTTGGCAAAAAGCGTAATGTTAAGTACGATGATGTACGAAAGTATTTAGACAATGCCTTCAAGATGACCTTGCCAAGAGAATATGGCAAAGCTGGCTATAATAAGTTTGCTGGAGAGGTTGAGGCTCGTAATGTAGGCATTAGAAAAGATATGACCCCTGAAGAGCGTAGAGCAACGCTATTGTCGGAGACCGAAGATGTCGCACGAGAGGACCAAATCTTCTTGGAGCGCAACTTGGGCGTAGCACAGAGCGTTGAGGTATCGGAGTCTGTTGAGGCTCCAACACGCAAACCTCGCAAGTCGGCAGCCGAGAAGTCGTTGGAGAAGATTGAGTCGTTGCGTGAGCAGTTACAGAATAAGAAGCGTTCATTGGAGAACACTTTGGCAGATGTATATAACTTCCTTACATCGAAGGATATTGCCGAAACAATGGCCGAGGGTGTAGGAAAGGCACAATACCGTAGCGTTATTAAGAATGCGATTGAGGCTATTGGCAAGGCGTACAACATAACCGATGCGGAGGAGAAGCGTAAGGTGGTATTTCGTTACCTTGGAGAGATTGACGACAACCTCTCGCAGCTACTTACACGCCAACGCCTAAATGAGGTAACAGAGATACTTGACAAGGCTATTTACGGTTACACTGCACAGGGTGTTCGCACAGGCAAGCGTATTGACGAGCATACACGAGAGATATTCGACATGCTCCGTAATGCTATTGCCGAGCCTGTTGAGGAGGAGCGTGATGAGCGTGGCTATCGTAAGCCGGTGCACTATCGCTTGAAAAATAGAACTGAGGCAGGAGATATTACTGCTTCGTTCCGCTTGCGCACCCAGAGCTCTAACGATGCAGGAGTGATTGCAAAACTTCGTTCCGATGCAGATGAAATTATAAATAGTGTAGATTATCTTGACACTGCGACTACTCGTAAGGCCGCACAGTTGGAGTACACCGCAAACTTGTTGGAGAAGTATGACAATACCCTGCAACTAAACGAGGCTATTGGTCAATCGACAGACGAGATTGCTCAAATTCTCGACAATATAGACCGTGTTCGAGAGAAGTACAAGGCGGCAGCGGTTGGTAGCGAGGAGCGCAAGAACTTCTATGGCCTCTTGAAACAGTTGAAGACTGACCTTGAATCGGAGAAGATGAACAGAGCAAATCTCCGCCATCGTTACGCATCAATGCTCAAAACATTCACTACAAGTTTGGAGCAGTTAGATGAGAAGGGCGCAAGTGAGTTTGTTAGAGCCGAGGAGGAGAAGGCGGAAGCCGCAATAAAGTGGCGTAAGGGCATCTATGATTCAATTAAGAATCCGAATGCGCCTGTGTTGCCGGTAGGCTCAAAGGATCGCAAAGGTGAGGAGATAGCGGTTAATTGGAAGGGTTTGAATACTCGTGCTAAAATCAACGAGAGCGTGTTTATGGCAACCTTCGCTGAGATGAGCCGAGATATAGATATTAACTCTATACCGGGACAATGGTTGCCTGATGGTTGGTACTATCAGTTCATGCTTGCTCCGGGTGGATATATGGAGCGCACCGATTGGCGATATAAGACAGAGAAGGCGTTGCGAGATGAGTTGGATGCAAAGATATTGAAGTTGTCGGGCGATAAGAAGACTGACGACCCATATAAGTTATTTGCAGCTCTTGCTCAGGAGCCTTCGGGTATGACCATTCAGCGTATGGCTGTAAGCACAAATAAAGAGGGCAAGGTCGTAGGTGGATATCAAGAGAACATACCATTGACAATAGGCCAGCTCCTCTATATGCGTAACAC
Source organism: Alistipes sp. (assembly GCA_045633525.1). Classification (GTDB taxonomy): domain Bacteria; phylum Bacteroidota; class Bacteroidia; order Bacteroidales; family Rikenellaceae; genus Alistipes. The sequence goes on from JAZQYM010000001.1 coordinate 21,302, forward strand.
CCTCCGTCAGCCTAATGGCTTTGCAGGATATAATGCTTGGGGTTTCTCGGAGACCTATATGCAAAATATAGTTGAGTATGTTGAGGAGAAGTATCCTCAGTACTGCCGTTTCTTTGATTGGGTGGTATCGGAGTTTATGCCGAAGCTCTACGATATGCAGGATGCTATCTACTTCAAGAAGTTTGGCACACATCTGCCAAAGACCGCTTTCTACTTCCCATTTGTGCGTGATAAGCGTATGGTTGGCAAGGTTGCCGAGGTAGGAGAAGGCGAGGTGTCGTTGCCATCATCGGTTACAGGTAATATCGTTGAGCGTGTGAAGACTTCGGCAAAGATGGACTTGGAAGCTGATGCGTTTAGTGTATTGCAGGACCATATTAAGGAGACACTTGATTGGTGCGCTTATTCAGAGCTTACCGATAAGTTTAATAGTGTTGGTACATCTCACGCTTTTGGCAATCTTTTGAAGGCGCAGGGAGTATCGGTGCAGAAGTTGAAGGAGATGTATGAAATTGCTGTTGGCCAGGGCAAGATTAACGCTACAGACAATACTACTTTAACCAAAATCTTAAATGCCATATCGAAGGGTTTGGTTGCAGGAAACATTGTTCTCAACCCTAACGCAGCGATAAAGCAGATTGTGTCGGCTACTGCTACACTCGGCTATTCGGCAAATCCTAAACTTCTTGCTATATGGGCAAAGAACTTCTTTGTTCCATCGGTTATCAAGACCGGAATTGGCAAGGTTGTACAGCAGTTGAAGAGTGGAGAGATTGACCCTGTTGAGGCTATTGACTGGAAGGTTGTTGGTGATAATTGGAAGTGGGCTATTGAGAATATCCCTACCCTGCGTGAGCGTTGGGAGGGTCGTGAGGCTGGCTTTGAGGTGTTGAAATCACATAGCTTTGATTCGTGGGACAAACTCACTGCGATGATTACCAATGCAGGTTTGGCTCCAAACGCCTTTGTGGATATGCTAACCTGCTCGAATGCGGCTAAGACTGTTTATGAGTATGAGTATCCTCGTTTATTGGAGCGTGGAAGAAGTAAAAAGGAGGCGCATAGAGAGGCGTGTGTTAAAGCTGCTACCTTTATCAACGAAACACAGCAGTCGAGCCTTAACGGATTCTTGTCTTCGTTCCAATCGGGCGGAGGGTTACAGCGTATTCTTGGTGTTGGCCTTGGTGCTTATCAGAACTCATCCATGGCGTTTGCTCGAAATGAGCGTTTTGCTCTTGCAAATATGCTCCGTATGGCTAATTCTGCTACTCGAAACGATATGCAGCTGCGACAGGTTGCAGCATACAAAGAGTTGGGTGTTGAGGATGCAAAGGCTGTTGAACTTGCAAAGCAGGATATCAAAGAGTCTTATGGTCAGCAGGTATCTGGATTTGTGCATAACGGAGTACTTAATAACTATATCTGGAAGATTGCAGGTGTCTTGTTAGGCGGCCTTACATCGGCTGGATTTGCTGCAATGTTCGATAAGGATGAGTGGAATAAGTTGTGGAAGAATGAGAAGTTCCGCCAAGAGCTTGCAAGCGCAGTATCGGCAGAAACTCTTGTATGGCAGACACCTCTGCTTTACAATGCGCCTATCACTAAACAGATACTTGAATACTCACATAATGTTGCAGTAGGAAAGGCTTATGGGGGTATTTTTGAAGCTCCTACTTCGCAGAGTGCACAGGATTTGATAGATGCGATATTTAAGCAGTGGATTGGTGTAAAGAACGAAGTAACCGGAGAGCGTGAGAGGAAAGAACCTACACGCTATGATCGCAGTGCTGAGTGGCTTGTGACAAGTACACTTGTGAAGGCCGGACTTGGTGTAAATCCTGACCTCGTGGTTCGCATGGCGCAGGGTATAGACGATATGATGAAAGATGGTGTACAGGTTGAGGATGTTATGGCAACATTATCCTCTCCTCGTGGTCTTACTCGTGCTATTGCTGGGGAGCCTCGACAAGGTGAAGCCAAGGAGGAGTATTTGGCCCGAATGGCGTATATCTATCGTCAAATAAATGCTCAAGACAAAAAGTTTGTCAGAGAGCGTACAAAGGAGTACATTGACAACAAGGATAATGAACTCTATCGAACTCTTGGAATTGTGCCACGAGAGGAGCGCATCTTGGAACAAAAGGTAAAGGCTATACGCAAGCAGTTATTGTTCTTTGATAGGAGCGATGAGGGTGTTGCGGAGTTTAGGGCATTGCCAGAGGCTGAACGCAAAAAGCAGATAGAGATAGCTAAGCGATATGATAAGATAACAAAACTCACAAAGGAGATGTATCAGGGTATATTGCCATTTGATGAAGCAGGAGTATCGAAGCGCAAGCAGGAGTTGCAGAAACGCCACGATATGATGCGAGAGGTATATGATATGTGGATTGAGTATAACAACAAATAATTACCAATATGGAACAAATAGATGTAACAAAATTGGGCTTGCGCTACCGAAAGCCACAGCGCAAGCCTTCGGGCTTAAAGTCGGCCATAAAGCGAGATGCTGTTAAGGAAAAACAGAATATGGACTTGCTGTGGGCGTGTCATAATGATTGGCTCCAGCTTGCCGATAAGCGCAGAGAGCACCTTCGCTTTATGAAGTATTACGGAGGTGATCAGTGGAGCGACCTGGTTGCAGACCCTGACAATAAAGGCAAGAAAATTACAGAGCGTGAGTTAATCTCTCGTTCCGGTATTACGCCTATTACGCACAATATCTTGCAGCAGTATATTCGCAATGTGTGCGGTCAGCTCCTTACTAACAACTACAAGACCATTATCAATGCTCGTAGAGAGGAGGATGCACAGGCCGCCGAGATGCTTACCAATGCTGTGCAGGCGTGTCTTGACATCAACGAGATCTCAACCCTTGACATCAATGTTATTATAGCATTACACACTATCGGTACCGTAGCTGCAAAGGTTACCTATGGAGCTTGGGATGAGCGCAAAGAAAAAGATGGTCATATCAAATATGTAAATGAGCAGCGTTTTGCGTGGAATCAGGATGTTGAGGATCCACGACTCTTCGATATCAGGCGTATAACAGAGTTACACTCCTACACTATGGACGAGTTGATAGCCAACTTTGCGAAGACAAAAGAAGATGAACGAATTATTCGCAATCTCGACTTTACCTTTTCGCAAACAGATACCGATAGAATGGAGAGTGTGAATAATACTGCAAAGACCATTCTTGGAAGTATGGATTTTTGGAGCAATGCTCTTGAAGTTAACATGTATCGAGTGATTGAGGTATGGTATCGTTGTGGTCGTTGGGTGTTGTGGACTAACGACAGAGCTTCGTTTGCTCGACCAAAGGAGTATATAGAGAACATCGAGACGGTAAAGCAGAAGGTTGAGGTTGAAAATAGACGAAGAGTAATGCAGGGTGCAGCAGCAGGTATAGATGTTGAGGATATTCCTCTTATCGAAATGGAGGAGCGATACGAGCACTATTGGAATTGTAAGTTTTTGACACCGCAGGGCGTATGTCTGAAAGAGATGGAGTCGCCATACGAGCACGGCTCTCACCCATATATCTTTGCTACAATGCCTATCATTGACGGAGAGGCGAAGCCATTGTTCTCTGATCTTATAGATATGCAGCGTAACATCAACCGCCAGCGCACAATGCTCGATATGCTTATTGCATCGAGCGCAAAGAATACTTTGTTTATCCCAGAGGATGCGTTGGAGGGCCACACTCTTGAAGAGTATGCAGACGAGATAATGAAGATTAACGGTATTATCAAGTTCAAGCCTAAGCCGGGTATGCCTATGCCTCAGTTCTTGCAGCGCAATGCTATTAACATTGGTATCTTCGATGTGCTCAATTTCGATATGCAACAGATACAGCAGATTAGTGGCTTATCAGGTGCTATTCAGGGCCAGGTGGCGAAATCCTCTACCCCTGCATCGTTGTATGCACAGCAGGCACAGAATACGATGCTGAACTTTGTGCTGTTGTTTAACCGTTTTAACGACTACGCATTGAAGCGTGATAGAAAGTTGTTGCATACTTTGGTGCAGTACTATACCATTAAGCGATATCTTGCTACATCGGGTAAGAATTACGGACAAACGGCATCGGAGTATATACCGGAGAAGGCTCGTGCTATCATTGATAGTGTATCATTTGTGCCTTCGCAGGGTATGGATACGCCTGTGTTCCGTCAGCAGATAAATGATTACCTTATGGATATGTTGAGGGGAGGTATGATTCCTGTGGAGACATTCTTACAGCATACAACCTTGCCATTTGGTAAGCAGATATTGTCGGAGTTGCAGTCGTTGAAGGAGCAGCAGGCACAAGGTGACGGACCAAATATGCAGACTGTTAACAACATTCAGCAGCTGGCAGCGGAACACCCACAATCGAATCCTCGTGCTTTGGGAATGATAGAGCAAATGATGGGTAAGAACTTCAAAGAGGAGTTGTTGCCGGTGGCATAGTATAGTTATAACTAAACAGCAAGCAACTCGTGACGATTTGTCACGAGTTGCTTTTCTTTATTTGGCACACGCTTTGCATCGTACCAATCGTAGTATTACTTTGTCATTGTCAAGGATAAGTATCGCTTATCTGGGTAAGTTCGGACTTGTGTTTGAAGTAGTATGTCTTCATTAGAACGCTCCTTCTTGTGCAAGTTTGATAGCCTCTTGTATCCCGAAACGCTTTTTGAACCACGCAAATTTGAAAGCATCGTGTCCCTTGACCATTGGCTTGTTGCCATACCTGTCGTAGTAGAGGTGAGCATCATAGACTTTGGCTCTCCAACCTGATTGTACTTTGGCTAACCATTGAATTGCATCGTTACCGCAAGCGAAACGCTTAGTGATTTCGAAGTAGCCAAATAGCATGGCACGACCATAAGAGTAGAAGGTGGGTCTTTTCTGCGCAGCACGGTTACTATTCTTCTCCGCATTGCTGCTAACTTTTCCGTTTCTTGGCATTTTACCTAAAAGTTAGTGTATATAAAAAGGGCGTACCCCAATTTTCCGCCAAGAAACGATACCTGCAAATACAGATAAGGAGGGATACGCCTTTATTATAGGCTTTATTATGTCTTATGATACCACAAGTATCATTTCTTGGCTTCACAAAGGTACGGATAATTTTTTAATATGCAAATGTTATAGCCGAGAAAATGAATTTCACACGAAAACTTTGTTACAAAACACCCTGCACTTCATTGCTTCGTGAGGTCTACCGGGGAGTTATGCGCATTTCACACTTTGAATTGTAACAACAAAGTTGTTACAAAAAGTATCACAATCCATCACAACCTGCTATCACAAAAAAGAGAAGATTATTATGCCTCCTCACTATTACAGCTGCTATTCTTGTGTTGTAGCATTAGTATCTTCTCGGCAGCTATGATGGCAACGGTTTTCTCGTTCTTGTTGTTATCGGTGTAGGTGCGATAGCGTAGCTTGCCCTCGATATATACCTTGTCGCCTTTTTTTACATTCTTCTCGACATACTCTGCGAGTTCGTTTCGGCAGTTAATGTTGTGCCATACGGCATTTGTTTCAAAGGTTTGGTCATCTTTTTTCACGCTTTCGTTTGTTGCAAGACGAAATGTGGCAAGTTTTTGGTTATAACTGAATGTTTGTACGGAAGGGTCTGCCCCTACAAATCCGATAAATTGTACTTTGTTTAGCATAATTTTGTTATTTCATATATGAAAGGTTTATATTAAATATGTGCGTGTGTTCGCACAGTTATCTTGCCGTTATTGTTGCGTTCATATATCTCGTGCTCCTTCGGCATGTCCCACTTGGAGGAGACATATAGGCCGATGCCATACGACATATATATATCATCGTGTTCGCCATCAACGGCACCATAGGTATCTCGTTTCTCCTTTTGCTCAAACCAAGCGCACTCGTCAAGAAGGCGCATATCACGCACAATAACCTGCTTATCACGCAAAAGGTGCTGCATGTGCGATACAATAGCCATCTTCTGCGATCTGCCTGTGTACCAGCCGTAGTGAGGAGCAACGCCCTCACGCACTTTTGTTGGGTCATCACGATAGTAAAGGTTGTTGTAGAACTCTACAATAGAGTCGAGAATAGTGAATGTATGGTCACCCTCTGAGCCTTTGGTGTCGAGAGAGTTGAACTCTACTACAAGCAGTGCATCGTTAAAGAACTTGGCAAGCTGCACGGCTCTCCATACTGCAAGGTCTTGGTCGAGATGGAAACGCCAGGTGCCAATACACTCCTCTACACCTCCGAACATAAGCGGATAGCGGTCAATAACGGATATAACGGTCCAATCGGCATCATCGCTACGACCTCCGATATCCATTGTTACTATATATCTATTACTTACATTTCGTTCTTTATCGGGCATTGCCCAGAGATATAGGTCACCATTGTCATCAGGCACAAAGTGTAACGATGAGTCAATAGCCTCCTTGCCATACTGCATTGTGGCGAGGAGAGTGCCGACATATTTAGGATCAGAACAACCGGCACGGAGGAAGTCTATGTCGGCTGCGTTATGTACATAGCGACCTGTTGTCGAGAATGCCTCCTGTGGAGTTGATGGGAACTCCTGCTTCATACGGAACTCATTAGGCATCTCGGCCAACTTCTCTCGGTACCAATTAAGACCTTCGAGTGTTGCACCTAACTCCCATCTATCCCACTCCTCAGGCGAGAGAGTACCGATGAAGTTTAACTTTTCTTGTTCATCGGCAAACTTCTTCCAATAGATAGGAATTTCGAACCACGCCACGAAGATTGGCTTAAATGCGCTCTTGCCCTGCTCTGCTAACTTCCAAGTACGATAGAAGTAGTTACCTATACCTTTAGCAGTAGATTCGAGGATAATGGCTGTGAATGGGATATTGGGTACTGAGGCAATAATAGACTGTGCGAGGTCATCACCCTTGATAGCCGGGTTATCCTGCCACAATCCCACCTCCGAGAGGTGAGCCAACTTAATATCCGAGGAACGCAACGACTCCGGATTCTTGATACAAGCAATAGCTATGGTACAACCTCGTGAAGGGACAATCTTCTTGTTTGGTGAACCCTCAAAGCTACGCAACTGCACATCGCAAATATCCTTTGGGTGGTGCTCGGCCATAAGGGCGTACATCTTGCGGATAGTGCGAGAAGCATCTTGCTCGTGCGTAGCAATAACGGAGTTCCAATTCACTCTATGGAAGAGTTGTATCCAGCCTTCCCATTGGTCGATAAGTGTAGAACCTCCATACTGTCGTGATTTCAGAAGTATAGCACGAACTGGTATATTGTTAAACAAATCGCCATTGATGATGTCGAGAATCTTTAATTGCGGTTTGTTGAGGATAAAGCGCACCTCTCGGCCCGACAACTTATCCATAATGGTCGAGCAAGTGGCAGCCCAATACTCGAAGTCGAATGTTATGCGTTGCAGATTGAGCCAATCGAACAGATCGCCAAAGAACATACCTTCACGCTCGGCATAGTGTGCAAGTGTGCCGCATCGGACAATATCTTGTATTACCGATGTGCACCAGAGATATGTTGGAATGAAAATGCGCTGAGTAGGAGTTATATCGAGTGGCTCTCGTGGAAGTGGTGAGCCCTCACCGGTTAGAGGGTTATAGTAGGCGAAGAGTTTTGCGTTGCGCCTTTCGTTCTCCTCTATAATCTTTATTAACTCCTCATCTGTCATTTGCGCTTGCCCTTAACGAAGGAGTTGATAATGCGGACTATAGTATAAGGTTGTAACCCAATGAGAGGATCTTGCGAGATAACATCTGCGTAGTAACTGACAGAGAGGTATCGGGCCTCTGTCGGATGCTCTTCCATCTTCTTTGTGCGTAACTCTTCGTACCGATTGAATATCTCCTTGTGGAGATTTATCGCCCTATTGGAGCGAGGATTTGCTTTGTCGTATCCGTTCATCGTATTTCAATGTGAAAATTCTCACATTCAGTGCAAAATTAAAGGTAAATAATTAAATAAGCAAATTATTGTAAGTCTTTACCTTTGCTTTTGTAGAAAATTCAATTTACTATGGCAAAAGAAAAAGACGAAAAAGTACAGCAACCGGAGAGCATTACGGAGATAGTAGTTGCCACTCCGGAGGTCGCTGATGTTGCGCCACCTGCGGAGGGGGCGACAGCAGAACCAGCACCGGTTGAGCCATCTCTGGGGCAGATGGCAGGCACCGCACCTGCGGCTATTGATTCGCTTCGTGCGATGATTAGCGAAAAGTTCGGCAAGCAGTTCGACACTGACGAGGAGATGTATGCGTGGATTCAGTCGCAGCTTTCTGATATGTCGGCAACAGACGGCATTGTAGGTGATATTCTCGAAGAGTATCCAGAGTTGTATGCAGTTATTCAGGACTTGGAGGAGGGTAAACCTCTCGAAGTTGCTTTGGCTGCCAATATCGACATCGACTCCTTGAAACCTCTCGAAGGCGAGGAGATGTATGCGGACTATGAGGCTGCCCGAAATGCTCGTAAGGAGCGCAAGGCTAAGTCGGAGGAGCATCGTGCAGCATTTGAGAAGAATTGGGAGGATAGCAACAAGGTTATTCACGACTTCTTCGAGGAGGTTGCTTTCGATGACGAGCAGACCACCAACTTCTTGACGAAGATGGATGAGATGCTTGCAAACTATGTCAATGGCATTGTAACACGAGAGTTCCTCGATGTATTCTATCGAGCTATGAACTACGAGAAGGCTATGGAGTCGGCTCGTGAGGCAGGAGCAATCGATGCAAAGAACGCTCGCATTGATGCGGAGCGTGAGCGTGCCGAGGCAGAGACTGACGGACTCCCAACAGGCGGTAGTGCAGTGGGCGTAACGATGCCTACGGAAGAGTACGAAGACGACATCTTCGGAGAGGTAAAGCGCAAGTCTCGCAAGAACTGGTAATCAACAATCCATTTAATCAAACATTTAATAATCAAAGAAGTATGAAAAAGACAATGAAGATTTTGTCGGGCTTGGCTGTTGTAGTTGCAGCAGTTGTAGCCGTTTTGGGCGTTCTTGGTATCATTGATGTTGAGACCGCTTTGGGTGCAGGCTCTATGCTTGCAGTTGCTCCTATTGCAACCTTTGAGGGCGCAAAGGAGGGTGATACCCACACTGGTTCGCAGCCATTTATGACTACGGAGCCTGTGGGAGGTAAGATTAGTTCGTTGGCTCCGGAGGATAAACCTGCGCATAATACCACTACGGTATCGCAGAAGCTCTCGAAGATTCAGCCATCTAACACTCCTATTGACACATTCCTGCGTAACATTGGCAGTGGTAAAACCAACTCCGATATCTTCGAGTTCTACTCGATTGTATCTCGTGGCGTAAAGGCTGTGGTTGGTGCAAGTGTTACAGCAGGTGAGACTGCCGACATTACACTCTCTTCGGGTGCGCATAGTTTGTCGCTCGATGGCGACTTGCTCGTGCCTTCGTATGAGGTTGTAGGTGGTGTTGCCAAAGCAATATCGGGTAACGCATCATTTGCGGTTCGCCCATTGGTACTTCACATTGTCGGCATCGACTATGCCAACAAGAAGATTACCGTTATGGGTGTCAATGCAAATGTTCCTGCGCTGACTGTTGATACCGAGTTGTTCCGTATGGCATCGGCAAAGGATCAGGATGCTGCAATCAGCAACGACCCTATGGCGACTCCGACAAAGGACTCGAACTTCTGCCAGCGTAACATCGCTACCGTATCGGAGAACGCTTATCAGGCATTGCAGGATAAGGAGGTTGAGTACGGTATTGCCGAGTTCAAGGAGCAGGCATTGCTCGACTTCCGCTATCAGGCAGAGATTTCGTCTATCTTCGGTGCGAAGTATAGCAAGAACAACGGTGAGTTGATTGACCCTACAACGCAGAAGCGTAAGTTGCATATGCGAGGTCTTCTCGACTTCGATATTCCACACATCACTCGTGGTGAGGACGAGACTGTTGAGGAGTTCTTGAATAAGGCTATGCAGACCTCGTTCTCGAACAACAACGGCTCGGAGAAGCGTTTGTTCCTCTATGGTCCTGATGTTGCTACCGAGTTGGCAAATTCTGGTGCGTTCCAGAAGCAGCTGGAGGCAGGTAAGACCGAGGTTAAGTGGGGTATCACTTGGAAGGTTATTGAGACCAACTTCGGTACATTGATGGGTATTATGCACAACGCTCTCGGTCTTGTGGGCTTTGGCAAGGCAGCTCTCATCATCGACCCTGCAAACATTCGCCGTATCGAGCAGGTGCCTCTTACAATGGAGAACCTCGACCTCAAAAAGGCTGGTATCCGCAACTCGAAGGACATCCTCTTGGAGGAGGCTTGGACTTTGGAGGTTACCAACCCTACAACTCACGCATTGCTCGACTTCGGAGCATAAGCGTATCATTGACCGAAGGAGGCTGATTACCTCCTTCGGTTGCTAACATTATTAAAATAAAACTATATGAGAGTAACATTTACAGCAGGCAAAGGTCGCAGATTTACGACCTCTATACGCAAGAAGAATGGTCGCTTGGTCTATGTGCAGTTCGACCCTTCGATTATGTTCGGCAATGTTGGCGAGTCGATATATACCACCTCCGACAGCGAGGTTATTGAGGGGTTGAAGAAGCACCCTCGCTTTGGCACATCTTTCCGCATTTTGCGAGAGATTGACGACACTCCAAAGGTTGAGGAGGTACCACAGCAGCCTCAAACTTATGCTGACTTATGCAAGGATAAGGAAAATATCATTGAGGAGTTGTCGGTAGTGGATTTGGCAACTGCGCAGAATTGGTGCCAGCGCACTCACGGTACTGTGTTCCGTGCTCGTAAGGCAGAGACTATCAAGCAGGAGGCTGCTGAGAAGTATAACACCATATTCCCTAACTTCAACTAAAACCTATGGCAACACGCTCTCAAATAGTAGAAAAAGCCTACAAGTGTCTTGACGAAGTTTATCCGGATACTCCTCTGTCGTCAGACATCGATGAGTTTCATATCGAAGACTTTGTTGATGATGCCATACGATTTATTGGGCGTGTTGCTCCGGTTAGGGCTTTGGGCAAGGGTGAAAGTTTTGTGCCATCTACAATACAGGAGGGCAATGCTGCGCATAGTAACCCTGTAACACTCCCTAAAGGCTTTGTCCGCCTTATCGCCTTCCAAATGAGCGATTGGGCGTTGCCTATTACCGATGCTCTCTACTCTGATAGTCCTCGTTACCAACAGCAGGCAGATCCTATCCTTATGGGTACAACCAAACGCCCTGTGGTGTTTGTTTGTGATGGTGATAAGAACTTGGAGTATTACAGCAGTACCGGTACTATCAAAAAGGCGCAAGCCTTTGTTGTGTCAGGCACAGCAGAGTATCCTGAACAGTTAAGCAATGTCATTGCGTGGAAGACGGCAGAAATGGTGTTGTCGGCAATGAACGATGCACAAGCGGTACAATTTGCGCAAGCACAATTAAAGCAACTTTTTGAGGCATTATGATACATCATATAGAGTACCAAAACGCAGAGGTTTTTAAGGCAATAGAGCGTGAGTCCTCGCAGAACTTTCGTGCCTTTCGTGTGTCGGCAGCTCAGCAGGGTGCCGATGTTGATGCGTTGTACCAGGATATGGTAGTAACTGCTGATGAATATCCTTCACTCTTGGAGCAGTTGGAGGTTGTTGTGTCGCAGATATACCAAGATATTCGAGGCTATTCACCTGAATACTTTGTATGGGAGGAGAGCTTCGGTTTTGCTGTTGAAGCGCAGGACTGCAACGCAGGGGAACGCCTTGTGCCACTCTTTGAGAAGGTCGTGCAGTATATGCTCCTGGCTTGGTGGTATAATATCCGTATGCCACAACTTGCACAGCAGTATTCGGCATCGGCAAGCGATACAATGTCGGCAATTCGTTCAATTGTTATTCCAACTTTTGGTACACGCAAATTAAGAATGTTTTAAGCTATGATAGAGATACTACAAGGAGAGACTTTAACCTTTACTTTGGAGGGGGAAGGCTTGGCTGATTACGAAGTTCGTGCGGCCTTGCGTACTTCCGGCCACACTTTCCGCAGAGATTGCTCGTGCGGAGATGCTATAATATCGTGGCGCAATATAGATGTCAAAGAAGGCGTAGCGGTGTGGACTCTTACTACAGAGCAGAGTGCAACACTCCCAGAGGGTAAGTACACTATCGAGGTTGCCTTGCGTGATATTGCTTCGGGCGAGGATGTTAAAGATGACATCCCTACAGATATAATCAAAGTAAAACAATCTTACACCTTGTAGTATGGAGTTACGACTGAAAATAACAAAGACCGAGGTAGATACATCTGTATCGAATGACATCCATACCGAGGAGTTTCGATTGAATTTCGGACATATCTTTCGTGGGAAAGATGGTGTAGGCACAACCATTATACCTATCTCCCACACCTTGCTTATTGGGTTGCGTGATGCAGGAGAGCTTACGAAGGGCGCATTCTATCGTATAACCGACTACGAGTGTACAACCACACAGGCGAACACTCGCTCGGCTAACCATCCATTCGATATCATCATACAGGCTCTTGATGAGCGCACTCTTTCGGAGAATGCTTCAGCCATTCAGCACGAGGGCGATATCTACTTTGCGGATGCGAAGTTGGAGGCTTGGCAGTTGATGTATGCCATAGACAACGATCCATCTCGCTTTTCGTGGGCGAAGGAGAAGGTAATAGAGCAGTCTGCGAAGTGGTCGTGCGGTTGGGGAGTATTGGAGGAGAAGAATAGTACCGATGTCTCAAGTAACTACGAAGTAGCTACAATAGATGGGAAACAAATGTATCTCTATAAGCCTATCACACCAAACAATGACTTCTTGCGTGAAAAGATTACTGCCGAGATGTTCTATCGAGAGGTAGAGGTAGGTTCGATTACATCTACCTATGGCTTTATTTACGAAGCGGATGACCCTATTATCTATAACGAGGAGGAGGAGTACTATGAGTACTATCCCTATGAGATTAGAGTTAAGACCGAAAATGGTCAACTTATAGCAACACTATACAATAGCTACGATAATATCTACTACGACAGCAATGATGGTTCACAAGAGTACACCATTGGTTTTGAGGGAAATAATTACGAAGAAGTAGATGGGGTGTATCATCTCCATCCATCTTGGGGTCTCGACGGCTGGTGGGATGGATTTATGGGAGGAGCGTATGCAGAATATGAGCGAGAGTACTACACTGGCTCGGCTGATGTTCTATACTACGCATTTAGCAATCCGTTGGATAAATACACGACAGAGGTGACTATGGTGACCGATAAAAACCACCTCTATAAGTATGAGGACACTGATTATGAGGACTGGGAGGAAGGTTATTGGGCAATTGATTATGTCTCCTACAAGGCTTATATTGCGCCCGTAGAGAGTGGTAAGGGTATTGTCTACCGTATGATTGATGAACATAACAACGACTGCCCTTATGACTTCAAGAACTTGCAGTTCTACAATAATAGCAATTGGTACTACACATTCTCGCAGAATGGTAGAGACCTCTCATTGACAGATTATTGTATTGAGAACTTCATCTTGCCACATACCAATCAAAATTTTAGCGATGGTACTACCGCAGTTAAGACTATTATCCCAATGGTAGTTTTCGATATGAAATCCAATGCAAGCGGTAAGTTTGCAGGTATCCTACACAACAAGCTGCAAGTACCTATCACTAAAGGATATCTTGCCGGAATACGAATTGTGGCAAACGAGTGGTATGATATTGTAGGCGGAAGCAATGCGATTGTTGCCGATATGCGTATAGTATCTTCGGGCGTTATTTACGGCAATCGTATATATGGTCCTTGCTCTAATTTTGAGGTTGGTACAATAAGTAAACCGATATCCTCATTCTATGCAAACGACATCGTTCTTCCTAACTTTCAGGCAGGAGTGTTCAAGTGCTTGTGTAGTGTATTCAACAACAATACTGTCAATCTTTCGGAAGGCAAGCGAGGTTTCACGATTACATCGGGAAGCATTATATCGTGTGATATGGAGAATAGTTACTATGTAAGTACGGGCACTTCCACTTCCGATGACATATCACTCGGAGCAAATGTAGTACTACGAAATTCAAGAATACGCATATTCAACGATTTGACAATTCAGTACGCAAATACTACATCTTCTACCTCTCCTTTGCGTTTTCTTGACATAGATGCGAGAGGTTGGAGTGCTACAACTATCACGATACCAACAACCTTCCCTGCGAATGCCACATACGGATTAAAAGTTGCAAAGAACTCAAAGGGTGAAATTAAAATGTGGTGTGATGCCGATTTAATACAATAAAGAATATGAAAAATTACTATAAAGCCAAGGAGGGTAAGACCTTTATCCGCAAGGCGGATGGCTTCGATATGGGAGAGGAAATTTGGCTCGGAGAGTTCGACACAATCGAGAACTACGAGGAGCGAGAAGTCGAACAAATAAACGAATAGAACTATGAATAAGATTACAGAGTTTTTGTCGAAATGGGCATTTGCAATAGTGCTTTGCCTTATTGCAGTGGCGTTGTTGTGCGCAGGTGCTTGCACCATACACACTGCCATCGAGCGACCATTGGTGGGTATTATCGGTACTATCGGAGTGTCTATCGCACTTGCGTGTGTATCAGGTTGGATAATTGTAGAGATTAAGGAGGGGTAACATATAGTACTAACAACAAAGACTCTCTCAAAAGGTCTAAATGATAAAAGAAAGAATGCAAGAACGAAATATAATTAGCGGAGCAATGGCAACAGTAATCTCGCCATTTGTTGAGTTTTACCAAGCACTACTGCCATTTTTGATATTGGCGGTGGTGCTGATAGTGGCAGATACAAGATTTGGCGTGGAGGCAAGCATAAAGCGAGGCGAAACATTCCGCCCATCTCGTATGATGCGCAGAGCGATAAATAAGTTGGTGGATTACATCTGCTGGATAACTCTTGCAGGCGTGGTAGGCAATGCTTTCGGCTCGGTGCTTGGTATTCCTGTATTGTCTGCGTTGATATTACTTGTTGTATATGGAATTGAGCTGACATCGTGTTTCAACAACTACTTTGAGTTCAAAGGCATAAACAAGAAGATAAACATTTGGAAGCTCTTTGGCAGAAAGGAGTTGGAGGGAGTTATTGAGGATAAACCACAAGAAAATGAACATCAAAGTAACAGCCAGCACCAATAGATTAGGCGAGACTACGAGGAAAGTGCTTGCAGAGGTAGGCAAGAAGGTAGGATTGGAGGAGGTTGTTGTAACATCAACTTTACGCACTCCACTTGCACAAGCAGAAGCGATGTTGTCGAATATCGAGCAGAATAGACTTATTCGCTACAAGTGGGCTGGCGAGGAGGTTAATAAACTTGCTCGTCATTTGCGAGGACAAAAGGTCGAGCGCAAGAAGATTATCGAGGCCATGACTGCCAAAATCAAGGAGCTTGCCAAACTCGGTATCAAAGGTAGAGTAAGCAAGCATTGCGTTGCTGAGGAAGAG
Source organism: Alistipes sp. (assembly GCA_045633525.1). Lineage (GTDB taxonomy): Bacteria > Bacteroidota > Bacteroidia > Bacteroidales > Rikenellaceae > Alistipes. Next base: position 36,788 of record JAZQYM010000001.1, read on the forward strand.
TATGATAAGTGCAATATCATAGATGTATCGTACTTGGCAATGGCAGAGGATAAACGAGAAGATTTCTTGAAGGCTATGATTGCTCGTAAAGAGGTAGTAAAGGTTATTCAGCCAATCTCTCGTCAGTTGCAAGGCTACGATGCAGGAGAGCCGGCAATGCACTTCGAGATAAATCAAGCATAATGTAGAGCCTGTCGGCTGGGAGGTTTTTGAAAGGTTTTTCCTCCGCCCGGGCAGTCGGCAGGCGTTTTTCTTTTAGTTCTTGGCAGTAAAAAGAAAGTAAACACAAGAAAGGGCGAATAAAAGGGCGTAATCAAATAACCAGCAAATAAACAATCTGCTGATTATCAGGCAAATAAAATGGCAAATGGGTGGCGTTTAACTTTTCTTTGCAAATAAAAACTGAACAATAAACTACACAAAAGAGTAAAGCAAATGGCAGTTTTCTTTACATATAAAAAGCAAATGTAAAGCAAATGGGCAAAACTTTTACATATATTCTCTCGGCTCTCGTTGTCGGTATCTTCTGCGGTTGGCTTATAGGTGGTAGGCAGGAGGTGCAGATTAAAGAGAATGTAAGATATATAATGCAGCCGACAACAAAAATAGACTTTGGAAACCCTACTCCAAGCAAAGTAGAGTTGCCGAAGTTGCAATATCACGATACTACATTTGTTCAAGTTCCAGCCGACACAACTGCCATACTCAATGACTATTTCAAGCGCAGAACATACGACCTTGATTTCAGCACTGATACCACAGGAATATACAAGTTGCAGGCGATTGTAGAGTGTAACCGACTGAAAAGCGCAAGCGCAACTATTATTCCGCTACAACGAGAGGTGGAGAATACGGTTGTTAAAGTTCGCAAGTTTCTCCCATTTGTAAGTGGTGGAGTGGCGATAAGCGACAAAGTAGGCGTATCGCTCGGACTTGGCGGAATAATCAAAGAGAAACACATCGTATCGGCTAAATATATGCGAATAGGTAATAACAACTACTATGGCGGAGAATATGGATATATCTTCGGGAAGTAATCTTCCTGAAGAAAACGCAGAATGGGTATTCTGCTATTGGGACCAATAAAGGTCTTGCTTAACATAAAAGCAAGGGCGTAAAAAGCCCTTGCCTCTGCTGGTGACTCTCTCAACTTTCGACCAGCAATAAAGATGCACAACCATCACGACAAGGGCATAACTAACCCTATTGGTGGTTGTGCACCTATTTTATACAGAGAGAGTTTACAAAAGTACAAAGAAAATATGAAAAAGCAAGAGATTTTCGACCTCATTTTGTCAGAAGTAGCAGATGTATGCAATGTCAAAGTTGAAGAGATTAAGAGCAAAGGAAGAAGGAATGATATTGTAGATGCAAGATGTATTGCAGTTCGTTATGCCTTTGTGAAGTTCAAACTGACTACCAGAGATATAGCCAATTTGTTCGGCATATACACTCTGCGAAATGTTACCAGAATGCTAAAACTCTTTTATGAGCGAGAATCCTCATATCCGTTTAAGGAGTATATCAAAGCACTTGATAATAAACTCCCTATCGTGGAAGTAAATAAGTCCTAAATAGCCTAATAAGTACGATTTAAGACAGACTATAACTTTTCTACTTTCAGCACTTTGTTGCCATACCTTTGTATTGTTGCAACAGGGATAATCGCTCTGCCCGAAATGAGCGAGTAAAATGTAATAATACAAAGTATGGAAAGTCAGAAAATATATCTTGGCAATGCAGGAGGCTCGGACATCAACGCCCTCCTCGCAACGGCTTTGCAGAAGCAGGGACTTGACCCTAATGTAGTTCTTGCACAGCTCGGCAATGGTCGTGGCGGTTTCTTCGGTGGCAATGGCATCGACAGCCTTATTGCTCTCGTTGTTATCTTCGCCCTTATCGGCTCGTTCAATGGTAATGGCAATGGCTTGTTCGGAGGCAATGGCAACAACGCAGAGCGAGAGCTTATCGCACAGATGATTCAGCGCAACGGCACTGATATCTCGCAGTTGTCGCAGACTCTCGGTTGCTCTGTAGGTCGCATCAACGATGCCATCACAGCCGTATCTACACAGCTCTGCAACCTTGCAGGTCAGCAGGGCTTGTCGTTCCAGCAGGTAACTAACTCTATCCTTTCGGGCAACTCGGCTCTCGCAGCTCAGATTGCTTCTTGTTGCTGCGACTTGAAGGGCGCAATTAAGGATGTGGCAATCGGTCAGGAGCGTGGTTTCTCCTCGCTTGCATTCGAGACACAGCGACAGACTTGCGACTTGGAGAAGTCGGCAAGTGCTAATACCGCTGCTATCCTTGCAAAGCTTGATGCTATCGAGGACAGCCGAAAGGATCGTGAGTTAGCAGAGAAGGACCGTGTTATCGCTACCCTTACTGCTCGCTCGGAGCGTCAGGCGGAGTTACAGCCTATCTACAAGGCGTTGAGCGATATTCAGTGCAACCAAGTTCCGGTGAAGAAGATTGCTTGCGCAGAGCAGTATGTGCCAGTTAATAACTCTATCAATGCAACCTATGGTCTTATCCCGACAGGTTGCGGATATGGAGTTGGCTCGCTCTATGGCGGTTATCCTGGTTACCCAGGTTATCCTGGTTTCTTGTAGCAGAGGAAGGAGGTATATATGATTAGTAATACCAACATTCCAGCTGCAATCCGTAGCGTGTCGGTAAATGTAACAGCCGATAGTGTGCAGTTCGTGTTCCGCAGACAGCCGAACATCGCACGACCATACTTCGGTGGCTTGTATGCCGACCTTGCGCAGGCTATTCCGACAGGAACAACCGCTACGCTCCCGATAGTATTCACTTCGGAGGGTGGCACTCCTACCGCAGTGGTAGGTCTTAATAACGAGCCTATAACCGTTGCTGAAATCGTGGGTACTGGTGTATATCATTTGTTCTACGACCAGAGAACAGGTCGCTTGCAATTGATAGCACCCTATGCACCTACGGCAACAGCAGAGGCAGGCAATTAGTAATTAACGAAAAGCATATACAGAGATGTTCAAAGACTTAAAGCAAGGCTTCCAAGTGAGCCTACTTGACAAAAGTGGTAAAGTACCACACTATCATATCGGCACGATTGTAGGCGTGTCCGAGCCACGAATAGACCAGATGAAGCAACCAACATTCGGGCAACCAATGTCGTATGCCGATATGGTTATAGACCTTACAATAGAGTTCGATGGCAGAACACAAACCTACACCGTTCCCGAGCAGTCAAATGTAGCATCGGTGGCATCGCTGACACTCGCTTGCTCGGCAGAGCCTATCGCCAATGAGGTAAGGGCAATGTTGAAGCATAGCCAAAGTATTATAGAGAGCGTGCCACACCACGAGGAAGTGGTGCAGGAGTGTGCGAACATCTTGGAGGAGTTGCAACCAGCCCCAGCTGACTCGAAACGACTTGACAAACTCGAAGAGTCTGTTGGCGAGATGAAGGGTTTGTTGGAGAGGTTGGTTGCGCTCAATATGCCGAAAAGTAAAACGAAAGGAGAATAACTATGGTTTGGAACAATATGGAAGTTCAGCGAGGACACGATGAGTTCTACGATGTGAACGACCTCCACAAAGCCTACGAAGACGGTTGCCGAGATGGTTGGCGTGCTGCTATGGAGGAGGCACAGCGAGGAGGTTTCGGAGAGCGTGGCGGATATGGTCAGCGTGAGATGGGCTACGGACAGCGTGATGGTGGAAGCCAAGGCGGTGGCGGAAGTTACGGACAGCGTGAAGACTATCCACCACAAGGCGGAGGTTTCAACCCCGATGCTTATGGTGAGCGCAGGGGCGTGAAGGGTACAGGTCCGTACTCTCGTATGCGACGATAAACCTCTATCGGGGAGGGGCATTGCTCCTCCCTTAACTTATAAATCAAGAATGATATGGATAGATTAGATACTTACGGAACACTCCCAAGAGGTATGCAGGAGTACCTATCAAATCACGGCTGGCACTTCTCGAAGGCGATGTGCGAACATGCAGTGTCGTGTATGAAGGATAGGTCGGGCAATAAGATTACACCTCACCCGAAGGATAAGGTGGAGGCGTTGTTGAAGCAGTACGGCATCGAGTTGAAGAATGCCAAAGGCTACGATGCGGTCTTTGTTTTCCACTTCGGAATGGCGAAGCTGCAAGGCTCCTCCGTTCCCGACCAACAGCGATTGGCGATGTTTGTGCGTGACTACATAGACGATGCCGATGGCTACGAGGGTATTGCCCTCACTCGCTATTATGCCGACTGCATAGGCAAGGGAGAGCCTATCGAGTGGGAAGACTTTGTTTAATACTTATAAAATAGAAAGAGTTATGTTTGGACAGACAAAATCAAAGGTAGATGTTAGAATGTTCGCCATTACGCAGGCTACATTGTTGAAAGACACAATCAAAGATGACAAGACCGTATTGGAGTTTGCAAAGGAGATTGCCGATTTCGTGTTGGGTGATGCAGATATGCCTGAATATGTCAGCGATGACGATACGCTGGCAGCTATCTCGAAAATGGCATTTGGTAATTCAAAGATTTACACAGATGAAAAACCTGCGGAACATCATACAGAGCCTACCAGCGGAGAGGCATAGCGAACTTGACGATGCGATAGAGGGCATCGTTGCAAAAGGTAGTGCGTTTAATCGAGCGCAAAGGCGCAAGATTAAGAAGTTCTGGGATAAGACGAAGCAGAAGTAATGCGTGTAGTGGATTTCAGCATACCTCGGTTGCGGTGGCGAGTTAGAGCCTATTTTGCCGTATCAAAGTACAATGCCGAGCAGATTGTTGGCGACCTTATCGCTATTGAGTGCCCGGTGCATATCTTGGCACAGGTTAAAGGCAATCTTCGGAACTACAAGATGGATACAGGCTTTACCTACTCCAATCGTAGGCGTAGGCAGACCGTTATGGTTGTAGGTCTAACCTCGCACCCCTCCGAGTTTCTGAACTCTTACGAACACGAACTGCGCCACTTGGTCGATGATGTAGCCTCCACGATAGGCGAGGCTCTCGCAGGTGAGGGTGTCGCTTACCTTACAGGCAACATCAACCGACTACTCTGGGAGGATATTCACGAATTTGTGTGTTGTTGTCCTCGCTCTTGATATTTCATTATTGAAAGATTTATTGCGTATGTGTAAGAAATTAAAAGTCCTCATAGCCGAACTTCACTCGGATATGACCGATGCGGAGTTCGAGCGTAAGAAAGAGGAAATTTACGAGGTATTAGATACTATTTAATAGCATCTAATACTTTGCGTAATGCTTCATCTGTTTTCTTTGTTTTCCGATGTATATATATATCGGTAACAGTCTTCTCTGCGTGTCCGAGAATGCGACCTACAACATCTAACGATATGTCGCAGTCCTCGCTTGCGATAGTTGCAAAAGAGTGTCGAGCGTAGTACATAGAAAGGAAAGGATATAGGGGTTTTCTATCCTTCTTGCCATATTTGCCAAGCTCATAAGGTCCAAATGTTTGCAACGCTTTGTGAACACGCCTTGCCCAATTATGATAATCTATTCCGCCATCGCAGTATTTTAACAAATACTCTTTACCTCTATACCTATTTATAATAGCCTTTGCTTCGGGCTCTACCTTGATGCTAATAGGCAAACCCATAGTCTTTTGTCTGCGATAGGTAATACGCCCATTGCGGTAGTCATCTGGGCGCAATAGGCATAGATCTCCTGTGTTGATGCCACCCAAATAGAATGAGAGCATAAAGAAATCCAGATACTTTCTCATCTCAGGCTCAGCATCATAATCTCGTATTAAACGAATATCGTTAATGGATAGATCTCTCTTTGCAGTAGGTTCCTTTGGTATCTTATATATTCTAAATGGGTATTTATAGTTGGTGAGCAACTCTCTATTCATTGCATCGTTGATAACTGCTCGAAGGTTACGCATGTGAATACTTACTCCATTTTTCTTATACAAATTAAGCAATCGTCTTTCAAAATCTTTCAACCACGATACATTTATAGAGGATAGTAAAATATCACCATAATACTCTACAATCTTTCGCTTTGTTAATTCATATATACCCTTGGTGCTTGTCTTAGTCAGTCCTTCAATATACATATCAAACATTGGCACTACTCGCAAGTCGTTGTTTTCGTCTTGACCTCGTAGAGCTCTTTTCAACACAAACTGAATATCCTTTAATTCCATATTAGGTAATCTGCCTTCTATGTCAAGGTTTAGAAGTTTGGCTTTAAGGTTAGACAAAGCTTGCGATATTATTATATTGTATGACAGTCTGCTTGGGTGCAATTTCACTATTGACTTATTTGCATCCCATTCTTTTGAAGATACAGATATGCCAAGTGGCATACGAAATGATTTGCCACTGCCTGCTGAAACCAGAGCAACGATTGGAGATGTTCCATCTTTCTTGACGGACCGGGTGTCAAGTTTAATACTAATGCTTGCCATAATGTTTGTTGTTTTTAATTAGACACAAAACCTCTTGCCATTTTTTTGCCAACAAACTTGCACTCTTTTGTACTCTTTTGCACTCTTTTGTTGTTCTGCAATTCGAAATATGAGTGTAAATAAGCATGTTAAAAACAAAAAAACGCAAGGCTAATAGTCTGAATTTCAGTACCATTTAACCTGCGTTTTGTTTTGTGGGAGTTGACGGATTCGAACCGCCGACCCTCTGCTTGTAAGGCAGGTCTGCGAGGTCTGTATCTCGGTGTTAGCTAATCAGTTATGTGAATTTTAGTTTTTTGTTTGCCAATTTTTCGCCAAAAGTTCGTTAATTCGGGCATCTTTCTCGTTCAGAAGTAGGCGTAAATATGCTATCTCTTTTTGTAGACTTTTAATCTCTACATAATCCTCTACCGAGAATATCGGGTACTCATTGTAGAAGTATGATACACTCTCGCCAATAGCCTCGGCCAGGAGTTCGAGCGTTGAGGTTGATACCACCTTTACTTGCAGGCGTTCCTCTAACACCTGGCGGTGCATACTCAGCTTGGAGGCAACCGCAGCGAGGGAGATCCCTTTATCTTTACACGCCTTGCGTAGTTTGGTCTTTAGTTCTTTGCCGGTCATAAGCTATATTTCTTTATAGTATTTCTCTATAATTGTATCATGTGGCAGTTTGAGAAAATCAGCATCCGAAGCTATTGTATACCATTTTTTCTGATTATAAGCTAAACATCTATCTACAATCATTGCATCGGCAAGTATAACATAAGCTACTAATTCTTTTTTGTATAGATTCTCAAAACCTAACATTTTCATATAATGTTCTGGGAACCTATCCTCTCTCCCCAAAGATACAGGCGTAAGTCTATTTTGTCCTACATCGTGCCAGTGTTTTATTAATACACAAACTTTTGATAATGTGGTTGAGTAATCATTCTCAAACTTAATGTCACCTAAAAAATTGTATATTGTGTAAGATTTTATAGGATTGTTGATAAGAATATAAAGCATACCCCCTCCTATTGCCATACTTGCAAAGCCTGCGTACGCCAAATTAAATGACGAATGCAAAATAACAGGAGTAATAAAAAATAAAGTTGCAGATATAATAACGAGGGAATAGTATATTACTCGTTTAACCCTATTGCGTTTTTTTATTCTACGCCTAATCAAATCTATATAACTGCGATATAAATCATACTCTTCTTGGTTTTTTAGCATACAATCAGAGCCTACTTTTCTACTTGTATATCTATAAAAGTATGATTCAACATCTTCTTTGGTGTAATTCATGCTCAATTTACTTTCTTAGTTGAGGTGTAAAGGTTGTAGCGTAGATTGTTGAGGTAGAGTGTGGCAACGCTTTTTTCAACTCTTCAATCTCTTTTTCCTGCTCCCATATTTTGCGCTCCAATGATTTAATCTCAGCCTCTTTCTTCTCGATCAACTCCATAGCAAATTTGTTGTCCGCTGTTTGGGCGTGATTATCCAACATTTCGCCTTTTCCTGTAATGAGCCAAGTAAGATTTATATCAGGAATTGCAGTAAATATATTTGCGATAGCTGTGGAGTTTAGAGGGGTATGTTTTGCACTTCCTCTAAAATTTGCAGATGTCATTCCTATTTCTGTAAAAAAATTTTCTTTTGCAATGCCCTTATATTCAAGAACATACATTACTCTTTCTTTGATAGTCATAAATTTATTTTCGATTTAAGGTTTCAAACATAAATATATTTACTATATTTGCAGTGCCGTTAATGAAATGTTGCTGAATTTCATTTGAAAAATGGCACGGAAAGTGTGTAAAGTTACAAAAAATAAATAACAAACATTATGACAGTGGTAAAAAAGCGCAAAAAACGCATTGTCGTATCTCCGTCTATGCGTAAGGAGTTAGCACTGAAGTTCGGAGTAACTGCACAGTGTGTGGGTCTGGCTTTACGATTTGTAACGGAGGGGTTCCAACCGGAGGAGATACGCAGAGCTGCCATCGAAATGGGAGGCGAGGTAGTAACCGAGGTGATATTTGTTGAACAATAGTATATAGGTATGGAACGAGCTGATAAAATTGCAAAGACTATATTCTTAGCATTGGTGCGCTTCGTTGAGTTGATTGTCCGCACCTATGTATTTCTAATACACCCGATCATCTTCGTATTGGTATCATTACTCCTTGCAGCGATTAAGGGGCCGAATAGCAAGCCGACTTACGAGGAACGCCTGAATGATTGGTGGTGCATCTTAATTATAAACTTCATCGACAGATATGAGGAGTTTACTTATTGGTTAGAAAAGAAGTTGTTGAATTTAGAAGAGGAATAGCTATGATACTACAATTAGAGCAACCTATAGAGTATTTACAGGAAGAATTGGGCTACTCGCCTAAATCGGCAATGTTACTACTTGCCGAATACTTCAAGCAACGAGCAAACGGAGCAACACCAAATGAGGCGGAGACACTATTCTTCGATTACATTGAGAGTGGATCATCACAGGCGGAAACAATTTATCGTGAAGTGAGATTATTCCACAAGCGATTATGTAATAAAGGCTTTACGCCTGAGCAGGTAGCCGATGTTGTTGATGCTTTTTACAACAAGGATTAGTATATGAAAACACCTTCTAAACCTATCCGCATCGGTAGCGAACTATATCATACAGCCGCAAGTGCTTACCGATACTTGGGTATCTCGAAGAGTACCTTCTTCAATTATCGTAGGGCCGGTATGTTTAATGTTGCAGCAGTTCCTATGCCGGATGGTACAATAAAAATGTTGTACCAACAGAGTAAGCTTGACAAGGCGTTAAAGCCTTACGACTTGCTCGAAGCTCTTAAAATATCAGAGAAATACCAAAGGTCCTGAGATAACCTTTGCATTTTGTTAAGTGATTAGTTAATAAAATCCTCCTACGACAAATCCGTGAGGGCACAACAAGGGAGGTGCGTATGCCAGGTGTCGAGGTGAAAGCCGATGTTTGCCATACGCCAGCCATAAGCGCAGGGCTGAAAGCCATAATTTTAGAAGATTGTTCAAAAGGGTAAGAAAAGTAGAAATTCAAAACTCGGTCCTGCGCTTTTTTATAAAACCAATGATATGTCCGTAAAACGAGGTTACATAAAGTTTCCACGAAGCATCTTCGGCTCTCGCCAATGGCGCACAAAGCGTGTATTTAGCGAGTTCGAGGCTGCTGCATACCTTTGTGTCAAGGCTGCCTATGTAGATGGCTTAGAGGTGTGTGTTGAGGGCAAAACAATAACCTTACAACGAGGACAACTCATTACCTCTATCCGCAATTTGGCAGAAGATTGGGGTTGGTCGAAGTCGAGTGTTCAGCGACTTTTAGCGAAGATGTCTGCGAAAGTTCGGGACAACTCTTGGGACAACTCTTGGGACAACTTGTGGGACAACTTGCGAATTAAAGTCGAGCCACTGCAACGAACTCGCTTTTCTCTTGTAACCATTTGTAATTATGATAAATACGACTGCGATGATAGCGGTTGCACTATACCCACAACGACCACCTCTGCGCCTGATGTTGGGACAACTTGTGGGACAACTTGTGGGACATCTAATATAAAAGATATAGAAATAAAAGATATAACAAGCACACACACAAGTAATATATTATCCAGGTATAAAAATGCGTGTGCGTGTGCGGATACACGAGAGCAGGCGTATGCACTGTGCAAGGAATTGCACGAACTCGGCTATTTTGATACTCCGGAGGCAAAAGAGGAGAGCGCAGCATTTTGGCTCATCACTTACATATACCGCAACTTCCACCTCTTGCAATTCAATATGGATAAGCCGCTAATCACTCGTGAGGCGGAGCTAATTATCAAAGAATGTGGGTCAAAAGCCGAAGATTTAGACGATATGGCACGAGTGCTCGATGCTATGAATAATCGAAAAGGCTTACAAAAGCGCAATCGCTCGGTATATCATACACTCCGAAAATGGTTACAACAGGACAATATACGCAAAAAACGAATAGAAGATGAACAAGCTAAAATATACAAGCCTCGCAAGTAAGCTACTTATGCTTATTCGCACAACGAAGGAGACACGAGAAGCTCTCAATATAGTGCCGACATTTACAACAAGATTGCAAGCCGCCTTGACACTCAGTGTATCACGCAAGCAGATAGACAAAGCGGCCAAAGAGTTGGAAAAGGAAGGAAAGATACGCTTTGGAGATACGATGAATGATAAGTATTACGAATTACTCCCAGAACAAAACGATATATAAGCACAAGGCATCGCCAAACACCTTTTGGTACATAGGAAAATGATAGTAGTCTATCCAACTATGCGAGAGGTTGCCAAAATCTTGCACTCGTTCTTTATTTTTTGGGGAGCCCTGCGTTTTTCAGTCCAGCTCCCCAACCTTGACTACAAACATTACCAACATAAAATTTCAACATTATGGAGCAGAAAAAGTTTTTAGGTATCGACATTACTCCACGCAAGGAGTACCGCAAGGAGATTACTCGACTCGAATCAGAGTTGAAGCGTAAGCATGAGGAGTGCGCATTAGAAGAGCTCGAGCGAAAAGCTCTTGCACAGGAGCGCAATGAGTGGAGGCAAAAGTATTATGACCTACTTGCTGATACTCCTGCACGAGGTAAGGGCGGTAAGTTTGTTAAGCGCAACAAGTCGCACAATGACCGTGCGCTCGATATGGAACAAAAAGCGTAGCCAACCGCTATATGTTGGCAAAGGTTTCTTCATTTATTTAAGTTTGGGTTAGTAGTGCTCAATGCAAATTGAGCAAGTCTGCCGACAGTCGGGAGATAGGCGGCAGACAAATAGGCCGGAGAAGCGATACATGGGTATCGGAGTGTTGGAGTCGCATAAAATGTTACACACTTGCCAAAACTGCTCACACTCTTTTCCAACGCTCGTGAGCAAAAGGAGGTTCGAATCCTTGCCGGTCTGCAAAACACTTTTGTTTAACACTTAAAACCAAAAACATTATGAAAAAAACTAAAATTGTATTTGCCGTGATTTTCACAGCATCAGTTGGATTGGCGATTGTTGCCGCTTGTTTGGGTAATACTATTCAATCTCTATTTATGTTGGTATTATCGGTATTGTATCTCGTTTGCTTTATACTGAGCGTGATAGAGGACCACCTATCAAAGATTGTTTCGTTAAAAGAGATTGAAACATTCGGAAACACCCTCGACATATTGCAAAAGATTAAAAGAAACATAGAGGCGCAGGAGATGGTGAAGTCTAAGGACACCAATACTTGCAAAGCACCGGAGCCAGAGGAGGAACAGAAAGAGCCAACAACTGAGGAGAAATAATGAAGACAGCAACATTTGTAAAGGCCTGCGTGTGGGTGTTATGTCTATTAGGCGTGATAGAAGGAGGCTTTGCGCTTATTTCGGCATCGGACACACTGCTCAATCTGATGGGCATCTTGCTCATAGTAGCATTTGCCTTTATATCATACAAAACTCGCTTTTTTATAAACATTAAAAACAAACAAAGAAAATGAAAAAGATTTTGATTTGTGTCGCTATGACACTTGCATTGGCATCGTGCAATCGTATCGATGCAGGCTACGAAGGTATCAAAGTAAACCTTTATGGCAGTAACAAAGGTGTAGATGATGTTGCACTTGTTACCGGTATGGTATGGTACAACCCATTCACGACATCTGTGTATGAGTACCCTACATTCGTACAGACTGTGGATTATCCTGCGTTCAGCATTAACGCAAAAGATGGTAGTTCCTTCACCGTAGACCCCACAATCTCTCTCAAAATTGTAGATGGCACTGCTGCCGATGTGTTCAAAAAATATCGAAAAGACGATATTCAGGATATTATCAACACAACCCTTTATAACTATGTAAAAAACGCCTTCCGCATTCAATTGAACGGATATACTACTGATGAACTTGTGAGCAAGCGAGAGGAGTTCGAGAGTGCCATTGAGGGTAAGTTGGCCGAGGAGTTACTGCGAGAAAATTTCCAGCTCGAACAGATGACATCAGGACTGCAATATCCTGCATCGTTGGTGGCTGCTATAGATGCCAAGAATAAGGCGGTGCAAGATGCGTTGAAGATTGAGAATGAGGTTAAGGCGGTAGAGGCAAATGCAAAGAAGGCTGTTGCCGAAGCGCAAGGACAATCACGAGCATTGAAAATTAAGGATGATGCAGAAGCGGAGTACAACCGAAAAATAGCAGCCTCTTTGTCGCATCTAATCGTCTATCAGAATATGGTTGAAAAATGGGATGGCAAGTTGCCGGTATATGCCGAGGCTCCTACCTTATTCAAGAATTTAGGCAAATAATGGTTAGCCACTTGCGTATGGGCATTTACCGAGTTCAATGCTCGGAGTGGCGCAAAATAACAAAAACAACTCTATGAAACTCCGAGTATTTACAGCATTTAGTGGCTACGATAGCCAATGCCTCGCACTTGAGAGGCTCAAGCAGAACTTCCCCGATTTTGATTACGAATTAGTCGGTTGGTCAGAGATCGATAAGTATGCTATCCAAGCACACAACGCACTCTTCCCACAATGGGCAGACCGCAACTATGGCGATATCTCCAAGATAGATTGGAATGAGGTACCGGACTTTGACCTCTTCTCCTACTCCTCGCCTTGCCAAGACTTCAGCAACGCAGGACTGCAACGAGGTGGCGAGGAAGGTAGTGGCACACGCAGCTCTCTCCTATGGGAGTGTCGCAAAGCCATCCTAATCAAGCGACCAAAGTATCTGCTCCTTGAAAATGTGAAGGCTCTGGTCAGCAAGAAGTTCTTACCTCTCTTCGGCAAGTGGGTATCGTTCCTTGAAACCTATGGTTACTACTGCACACATCAGGTGTTGAACGCAAAGGACTATGGCGTACCGCAAAATAGAGAGCGAGTGTTCTTGTGGAGTGTTCGCAGAGATGTTCTCGATCCAACACCGAGGTATAGTTTTCCGAAGCCATTCCCTCTGGAGCGCAGACTCAAAGATGTGTTGGAGGAGCAGGTGGATGAGAAGTATTATTTAAGCGATAAGACAGTAGCGAACTTTGCCTAACATTGTGAGCGCAAGCAAGCCGAAGGTTGCGGTTTTAAGTTCGAGCCAACCGATGGGGGGGGGTACGCCAAGAGTGTAACCACACATTCGGGAAGTAGGGAAACCGACAATTATGTAATTGACAATGGATAACGGAGAAGTAATACAGGTTGGTTGTACGAAAGGTACTGATTGGAATAGGCAACAATATAGAGTGTACTCAACCGAAGGACTTGCGCCCTGCCTAAATTGCTGTGGGGGGGGGCGGTTTAGAGCCAAAGATAGTAGTGTATGAAGAAGATAATAATACCACACAACACCGATAAAGATGGTTGCGCCACTACCCTCAAAGCTGGCTACTACAAAATGGGGGGTAAATTTTATCAAACACACAAATGGGTTTAGGGCAACCTGCATAATTGAGGTCTATGAAACCAACGGAGATATACGGACTTTCGAGGAATAGAGACAAGAAAGGCAATGTAGTAAAGCGCAACCTTAACCCTTATGTGAATTGCCTTCACACACTTGTAGGGAGTTGCCGAGAAAATATGGAGGTTTATGTAATTGAAGTATATGAAACTGCAAGAGGAGGAGCCAATAATCGTGGCGATGAGAGGTAGAGAGCCACAAGTATTAACACCAAAGCGCACCGAGTTTGGTAAAGCGGTACGCAAGCAATACGAAAACAAAGAACTTAAAATGAGCAGACATACGATGCAACAATTAGAGCCACGCAAGGATGGCGTAACAAATACCTTAACGAGTGTGCAGAAGGATAACCTTGTAGCCGAGCCACTCCACATACCTGAAGCCACCGCACAAGGATATGCAGAGGCGTATGAGGGAGACTCAGTCAACCTCGCAGTACCAAATAGCAAGACTCGCAGAGGGCGAGTGGGCAAGCAGATGGCGAACACTCTGGACTGCGGATGTCAGCAGGGAGTGATAGAGAAAGAGAAGGATGTGCGTTACCGCATTCGCAAACTAACGCCTCGTGAGTGTTTTAGATTAATGGGCGTGGATGACAAGGACATAGATAAGATACAAGCATCGGGAATAAGTAATAGTCAGCAATACAAGTGTGCCGGTAATAGTATCGTGGTGGATACCTTGTACCACCTCTTCCGCAAGATGTTCTGCGAAACCGAAAACGAGCAACAACAAATGACACTATTTTAAAACTTTGTTTGTATGATTATAGACACAATACATAATGTAGGAGATGCAGGCTTTTATGCAAGGAGTACGCAAGACTGTTGGTGTGCCACAATCATAGGCATTGAGTGTAATTGCTCTGACAAATGCATAGACATTTGGTATAAAGTATTTATTCCAGCATTTGACCGAGTAAGGCGTATTCCCCAAGATGACTTTTATTTATCAAAAGAAGAAGTGTTAGAGAAATGTAACTATGATGAGAGTTTTAAGCAATAAAATAGCATACTCGATCAACCTCCTCAAACGAGCAGAGCCTATGGCATTGAAGATGTCCGATAAGGGTTTCTTTCTCGCCTTCTCTGGTGGCAAGGATAGCCAATGCTTGTACCATATTGCAAAGATGGCAGGCGTGAAGTTCGAGGCTCATTATTCGCTGACAACTCTTGATCCTCCTGAATTGGTGCGATTTATTAAGCGAAACTATCCTGATGTGATAATAGACCGACCAAAGCGCACCTTCTTGCAACTATGTAAAGATAAGGGTATGCTTCCAACTCGTGTCGCTCGATTTTGTTGTGCAGAGCTTAAAGAGAGTAGCGGTGCCGGTATGGTAACTCTGATTGGCATACGCAGAGCTGAAAGTAGCAAAAGAGCAAAGCGCAATGAGGTCGAATTAGGCGGTCATAAGTTTAGCGGAACACTCGACCAATTCAACCGAGAGCGAGAGGTTGAGTCGCAATGTATGGCGAAATATGGTAAAGCTGATAAGATTATTGTTGCTCCAATAATTGAGTGGTCCGACAACGATGTATGGGATTTTATCAAGGGTAATGGTATCGAATATTGCAAACTATACGATGAAGGCTGGAAGCGCATAGGTTGCTTGTTTTGTCCTATGGCTCGGAAGAGTGAGATGAGGATGTGCAAAGAGCGATATCCAAAGTATAAAGAGGCAATCATTAGGACTATTCATCACATACGAAATAAGCCCATAGGGGGGGTATGTGGGCGACTATCCCTAACTTGACAGATGAACAAGTCTTTGAGTGGTGGACCTCCAAAAAGGGCTTAAAACGGTGGTATGCAGAGAATGTAATGCAGCAGAAACTTGACCTATAAATTTGCAGATTTTTCAAAAACTTTCAAAAACTTTTAACTATGAGAGAGATTAAATTCAGAGGCAAAAGCTTTGATAATGGCGAGTGGATATATGGCGATTACCACAAACGAGCAGGAGGAGTAAATTGCATTATCAAGATGGAGCCAGATGAAAATGGAAAAGTTGTTTATGCCGTTCATCAAGCTGTTCCCGACACCATCGGTCAGTTCACAGGTGTACTCGACAAGAATGGTAAGGAGATATATGAGGGGGATGTACTATCAGTGCGAGAATGGAAAAATCTTGCCTTTGGGATGTTCAACCACGATGAAATGAAAGACTTGTCGTTAGATGATTGCAAGGGAGAACTTTTGAAAGACATCAAGAGTTTGGTGTATTGGGACGAAGGCTCAATGCTTGCGACTGAGCAAAATGGATGTGCTTATTATATGTGTTCTTTTTGGCACGAGGATACTCTCATAACCCAGCCTATATTTGATATAGAAATCATCGGCAACATTCACGACAACCCTGAACTATTAAACAAATAAAACTATGGCAGAAATAAAGATTTGCGAACTTTCAGTAGGCGATTGGGTGATGAATCTATATGCCAATAAGCCAAGCCGAGTAATAGGATTGAGAACTATGTTTCAAGATACCTATGAGATTATTGCTGTTAGCGATAGTACTCAATATATTCTCATTGAGGATAATAAAGAGTTACATAACTTCGAGCCAATCCCCATCACAGCCGAAATTTTGGAGAAGAATTGGTTTAGGAAGAATGGTGAGTACAATGAGTGGAACATAGGAGAATGGAACGAAAGACCTTTTATTGGGGTTTCTCTTGACCGCCAATCTATGAGAGTAAAGTACTTCGGTAATGACATCTTCATCGAGAATAAAGTAGTGTTTGTTCACCAACTGCAACACGCTTTGAGGTTAGCAGGAGTGGGAAAGGAGATTGAGGTATGAAAAACTACTATGTGATATGGGTTGATGGCAAGAGGATTCGAGAGTTTGATAGAGAGGAAATGATGCTGTTTGTAAAAGAAACCAAGGACTACTGCCATAGTTTGGTAGTTCTAATGTACAACAATCAGCACCTCAATATCGGATGTGAGGAGTACCTTGATGGCAAACTAATTTACAAATACAAAGAGAAGTAGAGGTATGATAGGACTTGTAGATGTCGATGGCGGTAAGTTCCCGAACTATGCGCTGATGAAGATTGCCCGATACTACCGAGATCAAGGAGAGCAGGTGGAGTGGGCAGATGCGATGTTCGGACACTACGACAAGGTCTTTATGTCGAAGATATTTACCTTCTCGGAGGATTGCGGAGAGGTATTCGGATGCGAGGTTGAGCGAGGTGGTACAGGCTACGACTTACGCAAAGAGTTGCCGAAGGAGATAGATGACTGCACTCCCGACTACTCTATCTATCCGCAGCTCGACAAGAAGATTGCCTATGGCTTTCTAACGAGAGGATGCTCGAATAAATGTGCTTGGTGCGTTGTACCAATCAAGGAGGGCAAGGTTAAGCCATACCGAGATGTGGAAGAGATAGCAATCGAAGGTCGCACGAACTTGATACTGATGGATAACAACATCCTTGCAAGCGACTACGGCTTGGAGCAGATCGAGAAGATAGTTCGCAAGGGTTACCGAGTTGACTTCAACCAAGCACTTGATGCAAGGTTAGTAACGGAGGATATTGCTCAACTCCTCGCCAAAGTACGATGGCTCTCGCCTATCCGTTTCGGTTGCGATACGCCAAAGCAAATAGCCGAGTGCGAGAGAGCAATGGCGATGATTGACCTTCACCGAGAGAAGTCGATGCAATATCTGATGTATGCAATGATCAACGCAAATATGAACGAGGCATACGAAAGGTTATCCTACTTCCGCAACAACCGCAAGGTAAGAGTGGTGGCGCAACCTTTCCGAGATTTCAACAACCCTCGCCAAGTTATACCTCAATGGCAGAAGGATATGGCAAGATGGGCAATGCGTAGGGAGTTCTGGACTACTTGTGACTTCAAGGAGTTCGAGCCACGCAAAGGGTTTAAGTGTAAAGAGTATTTCTATTAAAACGGATAAGTTATGGTAACACACGAGCAATTTGAAGATGCTAAGGCAATCGTAAGACAGTATCAGGAAGAGCAAGAAATAAAGCGTAAGAACTTTTTGCACGAGGTATTTTTGGGACTACGGAAAGTGTTGTATGAGACAGGATATGCGAATGAAAAATTGCAATACATAGCTGCTAATTTTGAAAATCCAGACGAAATTATAATCTCAATAGGTAAGAAAGAGTAAGTTATGACAATCGAGACAAAGTTTAACATCGGGGATGAGGTGTGGTTTATATGGGAGAATATAGTGCAAAGTGCGAAGATTGATAGTATTTGGAATATAACGGTCAATCCTGAAAAATCTGTTATCTATCAGTTAAATATGATTTGGCACGAAGCACCTCTATTATTTAAGGAGAATGCACTTTTCCCCACCAAAGAAGAGTTGCTTAAAAGTTTGTAAGACATTCCAATATTTCAAAGATTGGAAAGAATTGTTAAAGAGTTTGTAGTATGACACAACAAGAAATTTACACAAAAGAAGTAGAGATTGCTTGTAAGCGAGAGCGAGAAGCAGAAAAGAATAATGATGGTTGGAGTTATGGATGTTCTTGCTATGAATCTGCATTAAAGGCATACAAATCATTGTGCAACGATGGGCATAGTGGGTATAGTTTTGCTGTAACAACAAACATACTTATTAGAATGTGTAAAGGCTTACCATTAACTCCTATTGTCGAAGATGATTTCAAGGATGAAAATGGAGAATACTATTGGCAATGTCCGAGGATGAGTTCTTTATTTAGGGAAGTTTCGCCTAATGGAGAAGTGAAGTATTCTGATGTTGAAAGATATTATGCGTTTGAAAAAAGTAATCCGAAAAACACATTTGGTGGTGGAGGTGTAGGCAAAGTGTTAGATGAACTATTCCCGATTACATTGCCATATTATCCAAGTGCGCAACGGTATAAAGTGTGCGTAGAAACATCACTCATAAATCCCCAAAATGGTGATTATGATACAAGGGCAATATGGTGGATTCAAACGCCAGAAGGTGAACGAGTTGATGTCAATAGGTTCTATACCGAGATAGATGGTAAGATGGTAGAAATAAGCAAATCGCAATATGAAGAATTGTTAAAGAGTTTGTAAGTTATGAAATGTCAAGAATCGATAAAACTGTTAGGAAAAGACTTGTATGAGTTGGACTTAATGTATAGTAAATGGGATATGGATTGGCTTGTCAACTACTTCTCATCCCACAATCTCAAAGTTATGCACAACCGATTTAAGGCTGGGGATTTGGACTCTGTTACGGATTCAATAGTAGTAGGCGGTGATGGCATTCGGACAACAAGACAAATCTTGAAAGCTGTAAGATTTATATATGAAGTAGGCATCTTTACAAAAGAGGAATGGGAACAGTTGATACCTTGTATCGAAGAGAAAGGTTTGTTGTTCAACAAAGAGTATTGCGAAATCATTGACAAGATGGCAGCATTGTTAGACCCATTTTTCGATAAGTATGAAGGAGCAAAAGAAACATTGGAGAAGCGATTGCCATTAGAGTTTTGGCAGGGCAGATTGAGTGAGCATTGGGCTAATCCCAATAAAGATTTTCAATATAAATAGAAGAGTTATGCGCCAATACACAACACCAGAGCAGACCGCCAGGCTGATAGAGCTGGGGTTTGAGAAGCCGAAACTTAAAGTTATACAAAGACCAAACGCCTATCACGACTTATTCCGTGCCTACTCCATTGGCGAGTTGATTGAGATGTTGCCGACAATGATAGGAGAAGGAGATTTTAACGGTGAACTACTATTTAAGTATTCATTTGTATTAGCAGGTACAACCAAGTGGATAGTAGGATATCAGTTCTTTGCAAAATTAAACCAATATGTGAGTGAAGGACAAGAGTTGATCGATGCGCTCTACGATATGGTAGTCAAACTAAAAGAGGAGGGAGTGATATGAGTCTGTTTGAAAAAGATTTAGATACTGCATTGGAGCAGCTCGAACAAATAGCGCAAGCGCATAAGGCGGCTGATAAGGCGATGGAAGAAATGCGCCTGCGTCAAGAAGAATGGGTAAAGAGTATCATTCGAGATAAGGCAAACCCTCCAATCAAAGGAGAGATTACACTGGGTAAGTTGAGGTGGCGAGGAATAAAAATAGTAAGGCCTTATTTTGGGTATTTTGATAAAAAATACAACATCGAGATTTGGCAGCGAAACGAGCTGTTAGGTAAGGTTGAAATTGAACTTGTAATGAAATTTCCGCAATGAAATACATTCTAAAAGCAGTATCGCTACGACACAAGGAGGATGAAGATCCATATTACGGACTTGATCCGCAATACATTCCTGAGGGAACACGAATCGAATTGGTGGAAACAAGATGGTTCGGAGAGAAGAGGGCTAAAATAAAGCAATGGGTAATAGATATTTCGACTATTGAGGAGTTGCACGAACTTGCGAAATGGGCACAGTATTGTTACGGCACACAAGGCAACAGCAATGAGGCTCTAATCATTATCAACGACAGCGAGTTGGAGTATCCGACAATTTATATTTATGATGACTACTATGAGTGATTTTAGTGAAATTAAAAAGGAGGTAGAAGGAAAATTAGAGAGCCGAGAGTTGCACTTTGGTTTTCCAAGCAGTCACGA
>JAZQYM010000002.1:0-19139 GCA_045633525.1 Alistipes sp.
TCTGATACACATATATCATCTATTGCCGGCGGAGTACTTGCTAAACATACTACCTTCGTAAGGCTACTGCAACCAGAGAATGCGCCATCGCCAATCTCAGCTACACTATCTGGTATAGTGATGGTTGTAAGGTTATTACAACCTTTAAACATCTCCTTTCCAATGGTTATTACACCATTAGGAATCGAGTACTCACTCTGTCCTTTGTATAAAAAATCTAAGAGTGCTCCATCTTTGATTATGCAAAGTCCATCTGCAGAGGCATACTTACCTGTATATCCTGCAATTTTGTTTGCTCCAAACACCTCTTTAATATAAGATACGTCGCTGGTCACCACGTCGATTGTAACAGACTGAACGTTGCATCTACCGAATGCACCCTCTCCAATCGAGGTTACACTATCTGGAATGGTTATGCTTCTTAGGTTACTACATCCAGAGAATGCACGCTCTCCAATAGAGGTTACGCTATCAGGGATAGTAATGCTCATTAGGTTACTACATCCAGAGAATACACCTACTCCAATAGAGGTTGCGCTATTAGGAATCGAGTACTCATTTCGTTCTGTAGCTAAAAATTTAATTAGCGCTCCATCTTTGATTAAGCAAGAGCGATCTGCCGAGAAATACTTGCTTGTATATTCTATAATTTTGTCTGCTCCAAATATCTCTTTAATATAAGATACATCGCCAGTCACCATGTCGATTGTAACAGACTGAATATTGCATCCATCGAATGCATCTTCTCCAATCAAGGTTACACTATCTGGGATGGTAATACTTGTTAGGCTTTCGCAATCAGCGAAAGCATGAGCTCCAATTGCTGTCACTCTTTCCGGAATGATTACACTTGTCAGATTACTGCAAGTCCCAAATGCATAATCTCCAATTGTAGTTACGCTATCTGGAATAGTTACACTTGTTAGGCTACTGCAATAACAGAATGCACCCTTTCCAATTTCAGTTACACTATCTGGAATGGTTACACTTGTTAGGCTACTGCAATCATAGAATGCCCCCTCATCAATTGTGGTTACACTATCTGGAATTGCATATTCAGTTAGTCCGAAAGGTGCAAATGAATTTAACTTACCATCTATAATTAAGCATCGACCATCTTCTGATGCATACTTACCATTAAACTCTCTTAGACTACTGCAACCAGAGAATACAGTATATTCAATTGTAGTTACACTATCTGGAATAGTAATACTTGTTAGGCTACTGCAATTAGCGAATGCAGACCCTCCAATTGTAGTTACACTATCTGGAATAGTTACACTTGTGAGGCTACTGCAACCACGAAATGCATCATTTCCAATGGTAGTTACACTATCTCCAATAGTTACACTTGTTAGGCTACTGCACTTCCAAAATGCATCATCTCCAATTGTAGTTACATTATTTCCAATAGTTATACTTGTTAGGCTATCGCAACTTTGGAATGCCTCAGATCCAATTGTATTTACACTATCTGGAATAGTTACACTTGTTAGGCTATCGCAATAAGCGAATGCACTCTCTCCAATTGTAGTTACACTATCTGGAATAGTTACACTTGTAAGGCTGCTGCAATCTTCGAATGCACAACCTCCAATTGTAGTTACACTATCTGGAATAGTTATACTTGTTAGGCTACTGCAATTCTTGAATGCATAATCTCCGATTGTAGTTACACTATTTCCAATAGTTACACTTGTTAGACTACCGCAACCTTCGAATGCAGAATTTTCAATTGTAGTTACACCATCTCCAATAGTTACACTTGTCAGGCTACTGCAACCTTGGAATGCATACCATCCAATTGTAGTTATACTATCTGGAATAGTAATACTTGTTAGGCTACTGCAATTAGCGAATGTAGACCATTCAATTGTAGTTACACTATTTCCAATTGTTATACTTGTAAGGCCACTGCAACCCTTGAATGCATATTTTCCAATTGTAGTTACACTATCTGGAATGGTGATGCTTGCAAGGTTACTACAATCAGCAAATGCAGATTCTTTAATTGTGGTTAGGCCTTTCGGCAAAGTAACACTCTTAATGTTTCCATCAACTTCAAAACCGATGGCTGGATTATACTCTGCACGACCATACACTTTAATAGCCTTATTTGCTCGAATTACACCCTTACCATTCTCATAAGTATGAGATATAATTTTGAAATCACTACCATTTTCAACCACCGGACTACTGCCAATCTTAAGTTTTGCAATTTTGCCATCTGTTGTCGTGTACCAAATCTCGTTGTTTGGAATGGTCTGCGCCTGCGACGCAGAGATTGTTGCCACAAGGCACCAAACAAAGATAAATAGTTTACGTAGCATTGCTATAAGTATTTTTAAAATTTTATATCATAAATCTTTCGACCTCGCTACTCGGCATCGAGCTCCAAGGTCTCAATCATCTCCTTTAGACGGTCATTCTTCTCGACAAGGTGGCGAAGTCTATCTTCGAGGGTTATTGGGCGCGATATTCTCACACGCTCGTTTACCGTAACCTCAATCTCGATAAGACCCACAGCACCACTCTGCTCAGCAAATATCCTCTGTAGCTCTGCCTTGTCGTGCATAATATCTGCAGCAAGAGGCTCCGAAGGGACACTCACCCTCACCACATTGCCATCAACCTCCATAGCATCGAAGAAGACTCCATAACGTGTGCGTGTGCGTGCTAAGGCATCGATGATGCGCTCCTTGGCAAGCATTATCTTCTCACGACACGCAGGATCTATCGACAACACCACGTTTTTAGACTCTGCCTCCGCCTCGGCAATAAGCTCAGTCGCGGTCTTTGCCTTACCACCCAAGAGATCGTTCAACGAGAGACTACCCATCTTCTGCTTTAGAGTGGTTGGGCGCGTTGGACGTTGCTCCTCGCTCTTTGGTGCTGGACTCTCCTTAACAGCTGGCGCTGGCGCTACCCTCTGCACTGGTGCGGGTTGTGGCTGTACTGGTTGCTGTTGTACGGGTTGTGGCTGTACTGGTTGCTGTGGTTGCGACTGTGCGGGTGCGGGTGCTACCAACTCTGGAAGCTCAAAACGAGTCTCAAAGCTTAGCCCCTCGATATCATCTGCTATCCCCTCATTTTTTTTTTGACCGAGACCCGCAATCTTCATTAGTCCCAGCTCCACAAGCAATCGTTGATTTGACGACTGTCGTATCTTTCCGTCCGCCTCCGTGAGCAACGATATCGCATTAAAGAGAAACTGCTCGTCACACCTCTGCGCCTGCTGCTTATATCGCTCGACAAGCGTACCCGTAAACTCAACAAGCGAGATAGCAGGACCCTTGGCCATAAGCAAATCACGAAGATGAGCATTCAATCCCGAGATAAAGACCTGTGGCGAAAAACCGCGTGCCAAAATATTGTCAAACAACATCAGCGCCTCGATATACTTACCCTCAAGAAGCAAATCGGTAGCCGAGAAGTAGGTGTCGTAATCCAAAACATTGAGCGTAGCAGCAACATCCTTATAGTTGAGATTTGTGCCGCAGAACGACACCGCCTTATCAAACATCGACAGAGCATCGCGCATACCACCATCAGCCTTGTGAGCGATAAGGTTTAGCGCCTCGTCATCTGCCGTCACACCCTCCTGATTAGCAATATAGCGAAGATACTCTACGCCATCCTCAACCTTGATGCGGTTGAAGTCATAGATCTGGCATCGCGATAGGATGGTTGGGATAATCTTATGCTTCTCGGTGGTTGCAAGGATAAAGATTGCATGGCGTGGTGGCTCCTCCAAAGTCTTAAGGAAGGCGTTGAACGCCGCTGCCGAGAGCATGTGCACCTCATCGATAACAAAGACCGAGTAACTACCCTGCTGTGGGATGATACGCACCTGCTCGATAAGGTTACGAATATCATCTACAGAGTTGTTCGATGCAGCATCCAACTCGTGAACATTCAACGAACGACCCTCATTGAACGAACGACACGACTCGCACTCGTTACACGCCTCGCCACCCTGCGGATTAAGACAGTTGATAGCCTTGGCAAATATACGAGCGCAAGTGGTCTTACCTACACCGCGAGGTCCGCAGAAGAGGTAAGCGTGCGCAAGCTGTCCGCGCTCTATAGCGTTTTTCAATGTCGAAGTAATATGTCGCTGTCCCACAACTGAAGCAAATGTCGCGGGGCGATACTTTCGTGCTGAAACAATAAAATTCTCCATAACTCGACAAAGATAATGATTTTTTCGCACGCTATACGCACGTACGCGTAATTTTTTTCTTGCCGTGCGCGTTAATTGCAATAAAACACTATCTTTGCACGACAAACCAACAACTATAACTATGAGAAAAATTAGCCTATTATTAGCCATTATTGCCATATTCACCTTCGACAACTTTGCCTCTGCACAGCAGAGCAACAAAAGCGGTTTTAACCTTATTGTCGTGGGCGACTCTCAGCCACAAACAAAGAAGCAACTCAAAGAGTTAGAGGATGTTATAATTCCGCAGATTGGTACCATAGTCGAGGAGTATCGCGCAACTGGCTACCCTACTGCAATACTTATTACAGGCGATGTGGTTTGGGATACAACCAAGTTTTTACCTCGCGTAAAGAGCGCCTTTGAGAGCCTTGGCGTGCCAGTATATGCCGTTATCGGAAACCACGACCACAACAAATACCACCGCTACAACGAGGAGCGCGCTGAGCGTAAGTTTGTTGATGCCTTTGGCTCACGCAATGTAAGTTTCGAGCTTGGCGAGACTCTATTCCTAACATTCGACAACATCAGTTTCGAGCGCCACTACAAGGAGGAAGTCGATAGCAAGCAGCTTGTATGGCTGGCAGAGCTAATGGAGAATACCCCTGAAACGCAGCGTGTTGCAATATGTATGCACGCCTCAGCCGCAGACTTCAACGAGGGTGTTTTAAAGTCCTACATCAAGCCTCTTGTTAGCCTTTTGGGCAATCGAGAGGTGCACTTTATCACTGGTCATCTCCACAACCACCACACAGCAGACCTCTCAGAGAATATGATTGAGCATAATGTGGCTCAGGTAAATGGCAACCTCTGGTACGCTCCTATCTGCTCGGACGGCACACCACGCGGTGTCTTCTGCATCGAGGAGCGTAACAACGAGTGGCAGTGGCACCACCGCATCCTCGGCAAGAGCGCAGATGAGCCACTTATCCTATGGAGCGAGGGAGAGGTTAATGGACACGAGGATTATGTTGTAGTTAAGGTTATCGGTTGGGACGAAAAATGGAATATCGAGTGGCAGGAGAATGGTGTAGATATGGGTGCTATGGAGCAGATATCTATTCTCGATCCTGACTATATGAATTTCGTTGATAATGAGGCGAATTACAAGAAGAAATATATGAACCGCCTACGCAAGTCAGCACACCCTCACAAGCACTATTTCCGCTGCAAGCGCACAGCAGAAAATAGCGAAATTACTATTATCGCCACCGACCGCTTCGGACGGCAGTTCACAACTTCGGTGAAGTAAAAAACTTGCAACCTACACTGACAAAGAGGGCACCTAACAAGCAGAAAGTTGTCTTGTTAGACAGCCCTCTTTTTTGTATTATACGAAGTCAAATAGAACCCTACAAATGCGATTGCTGCATTTAGGATAAGTATCTCATAGCTAAACTCATAGCCTCCAAGCCAAGTCGTTGAGTGGGAGGCTACGACATAGCTCAAAATGGGCGATAGCAGAGAGATTAGCGGTATTGCCCAACTACGCAGTGAGCGTTTGGTAATCAGACCAAAGCTAAAGAGTGCCAACAACGGTCCGTAGGTATAACTTGCCATCGTAAATATTAGCGTTATAGCACCACCCTCGCTCCAGCGTTCAAAGCCGATAATGATACCCGCCATCACAAGTGCAACAAGCGTATGCACCCATTTACGGTAACGAACCACAATATCGCCACCCTCCTGAGTATCAACATCATATCGCTTGCGCAATTTCAGAATATCAATAGTAAAAGATGTTGTAAGCGCCGTAAGTGCCGAGCCTGCAGAGGAGTAGGTCGAGGCTACAAGTCCGAGCAGAAATAGAACGCCAGCAACGGCAGGAAGACCGCAATCAATAGCCACAAAGCCAAACAAATCATCTCCACACGCTTCACCAACACCCTGGCTATCAACATACATATATAGTAAGGCACCAAGCGTTAGGAAGAGTGTAATTACCACAATCTGCACCACGATAGAGCTCATTAGACCACGCTGAGCATCCCTACGATTTCGGCACGAAAGCACCGTCTGCATCATATCCTGATCAAGACCCGTCATCGCGATAACAAGGAAGGCTCCAGAGACAAATTGCTTCCAGAAATACCTTCTATCTAAAGGGTTATCGCCGAAGAAAATCCTCGAGTAATCGCTATCTATAATAGCCCTTACAGCACCCCCAAAGTCGAGCCCTAAAGCCTTAATAACAAGCACAATAGACATAACAATACTACACACCATAATAATGGTCTTGAGCATCTCTACCCACACCACCGACTTAACACCACCACGGCGTGTATAGAGCCACACGAAGAACATCATTATCAGCGCATTAACACCAAACGGCACGCCCATCTTATCGTACAAGAGTCCCTGCAACACCACACATATCACAAAGGCACGCAGCGATGCGGACAAAATCTTGGCAACGAAGAAAAACCACGCTCCCGTACTGCACGCCACTGTTCCAAAGCGCTTGTCGAGGTACTCATACAACGAGACCACCCCCATACGATAGTATAGTGGCACAAGTACCAGAGCAATAACGACATAGCCCACAAAGAAACCAGCGCATGTTTGCAGATAGGAGAAGCCGTCAGCTGCAACCGTGCCCGGCACAGAGATATAGGTTACGCCCGACATAGCAGCGCCCACCATAGCGATAGAGGCGACAACACGATGTGTGGCACGACCACCCGTAAAGAATGTATTATTATCGGTATTTCGCGAGGCGCGCCACGCCACCACAAAGAGCAGAGCGATGTAACCCACAAGGGTCAGAACGATAGCACCTACGCCCATAGATTCTATAGATTATACGCTTTGCAATAGCGCGCCACAGCATCTGCGATGCGCTCGCCATCCAACGCTGCCGAGACGATACCGCCCGCATAGCCAGCACCCTCACCCGCAGGGAAGAGACCCTCAATCTGCGTATGCATCAAGGTCACAGGGTCGCGAGGGATACGCACTGGGGTCGAGGTACGCGATTCCACACCCACCACGATAGCCTCATCCGAGACAAAGCCCTTCATCTTACGACCAAAGGTTGCAATACCGCTACGCAAGCGCTCGCCAATGACCTCTGGCATCCACTTATCAAGGCGCGAAGGGGTAAGACCTGGGATATATGATGTGCGAGGCAACGAGCTCGATGCTCTGCCCGCCACGAAGTCTGATACACGCTGCGCAGGGGCAATCTGCTTATCGCCGCTATGCTCCCTTGCAAGCTCCTCGAAGAGCTGCTGGTAGCGCAATCCGGCAAGCTCACCCCACTGCTCACGAAGGTGGGCGAAGTCCTCGAGACGCACCTCCGTCACAAGACCTGAGTTTGCAAATGCCGAGTTACGACCACTTGGCGACATACCGTTAACCACCGACTGCGTAGTATCGGTCATAGCAGGCACGATGAAGCCTCCAGGGCACATACAGAAAGAGTAAACACCACGACCAGCCTCCTGACTTACAAGCGAATAGCTCGCCGCAGGAAGCCACTCACCACGCTCCTCACGGTGGTACTGGATGCTATCGATAAGCCTCTGCGGATGCTCGATACGCACACCCATAGCAAATGGCTTAGCCTCAACCGCCACACCCGAGGCGTGTAACAACTCATAAATATCGCGTGCCGAGTGTCCTGTAGCCAAGACTACGGCAGCACCCTCGATAGTGTTATCTCCAACCTTTACACCCGTGATACGATTGTTCTTAATCACGAAGCCCGATACACGGCTCTCGAACAAGACCCTGCCACCGTGCTCGTTGATGGTACGGCAGATGTTCGAGATGATACGAGGCAGCTTATCGGTACCGATATGCGGATGCGCCTCAAAGAGAATATTTGGATTAGCGCCATGCCATACAAGGGTCTGCAACGCCTTGTTGTAGTCGCCACGCTTCTTACTGCGCGTAAAGAGTTTACCGTCGGAGAATGTACCCGCGCCACCCTCGCCGAAGGCGTAGTTCGAATCGGGGTTGACGCTACCGCCACGATTGATCTGCGCGATATCGTGCTTACGCGACAACACCGACTTACCACGCTCCAAGAGTATCGGCTTGAAACCCAACTCTATAAGGCGCAACGAGGTGAATAGACCCGCAGGGCCTGAGCCCACAACAACCACCTCCGTGCCATTCTCCACCATAGGGTAGTCGAAGTGCAAGGGTGCTGGCTGCGGCTCCTTGTCGATGTAAATCTCCAGCGAAAGATTAACCTTAGCCATACGCTGACGCGCATCTATCGAGCGCTTGACCACGCGTGCAAGGGCAATCTCGCTCTGACGAATACCCAACTGCTGCGCCGCACGCGCTATATAGAAATTCTGGTCTGCCGCCTGCTTTGGCGATAGTTGTAAGGTTATAATCTTTGGCATAATACTCCTATTTTTGCCAATATTACGCACCCTAAAACGCGCAATATGACATATTCAGAACACAAAAGTAGGAAAAATTTTCAAGAAAATCGTAAATAAAGTTGCATATATTATAAAAAGTATATATCTTTGCACCGCAAATGATAGCTCGGAGGAGTGATTCAGATGCAAGATCCTGCGGACATGGTGTAATTGGTAGCCACGTCAGACTTAGGATCTGATGCCGAGAGGCGTGGGGGTTCGAGTCCCTTTGTCCGCACAAGGTGAAAGAGCAGAACGATGGTTCTGCTCTTTTTTTATGCGCGGACAAAGGGACTCGCACTGACTGTGGCGGCTCGGCACACTTGTCTGCATAGCTTGGCGGACTATTGCTATGCAATATGCCATGAGGAGCAATAGCCCGATTGAAACAAGTTTCATCGTTCCACTGCTCCCCATAGCACCCTTCGGGTTACTCCGCCAATCTATTTCGGTCTGCTCTCGCTCTGCTGACCGCAGTTCGAGTCCTGTGCTATAAAAATTACTTATTACTACCGTTTATTTTTACAAAATCAAGGTTTAAATGTTCGATAGTTGAGCAGATATTAGCACAAAGTATTTATGAAAATAATTTGTTTTTCAAGATATATTTCATAACTTTGCATTACATGTTACAACCACCTAAATCCATTATGTTATGAAAAAAGTTTTACTACTTACCTTAATGCTTTGTTTCTCTATTTGCACTTATGCGCAAAACACCATTAAATTCCTTGGCATTCCTGTCGACGGAACAAAGGAGGAAATGATTGCTAAACTTCAAGCAAAGGGCTACGAATACAATGCATCGGATGATTTGCTTTATGGAGAATTTAACGGAAGGGATGTTATTATTGTTATTAATACAGTCAACAATAGAGTTTGGCGAATTGCTGTTAAAAATCCATCTACATATGAAGCAAACGTTAAAATACAATTCAATACCTTATTCGACCAATTCTTAAATAATGGAAAATACTATTGTATCGACGGCAATAAATTAGATGACACTGATAATATATCATACGAGATGACTGTTAACCATAAGAGATACGATGCATATTTCGGATTAATTGACACATCAGTCAATGGTATGGTATGGTATACAATACTCGAAGATTTTGGCAAATATGCTATCTGCATCTATTATGTAAATATGGACAATGCAGCAAATGGCGAAGACTTATAAAATAAGCCCGAGATCGTCATGCACATCGTGGCACAAGGTGAGAGAGCAGAACTATTGTTCTGCTCTCTTTTTGTGCGCGGACAAAGCATTCCGTTAATACATTTGCAACATAGTAGATATTTTATCAACTTTGTTGTAGTTATCTATATACAAGAGAACAATTCCACAATGGGAATCAACCATATTATAATATTATTCATAGGGATTATAGGGAGAATGGGTATTATGGGGAGTCGGAGGAAATACCAACTATACTCAGGTGACTCAGAATACCCAGGTCATTAACCGTATATACAGACACGATAAACTACTCCCGCTACTTTCGTAGGGGAGTAATTTGTTTTAGGATATTGAAGTTATTCCTCTGCAGAAGTTGGGGCAGGTGATTCGGGTGCGGTCTCACCGAGGGCAACAGAGTCGGCTGGTTCGGTAAGAACCTCGTCGTCAGCGACCTCAACCTGCTCGCTTAGTACAGCATCAGCATCTGCCGATGTTGGCTCTGCGGCAGAACGCATAGAGGTATAGTTGCCGAAGTTGAGTATAGCAAAGACAATTGCAGCAATAGTTGCAATCGCAAATAGTGTTCCTAAAAGTCTATTCATCGTGGTGATTTTATCCTATTTAAGTTTTAGTCCGCCGGCGCGTAACTCTTTGACTGCACGAAGCATAACATCGTCGATTGGGTAGATATTGTAGTAGTAGCCCGACTCGTCATCCAAGACGTTGCGACCGATATAGGCGCGTATCTGCGTAAGCAGTACACTGCGCGATGCCTCGAGATCCTCCTTCGAAGGCGTAACACCATGATGCTCGGCGTATGCCAAGAAATCCGTGATTATATCTGCCTCGCCAAGCACCTCGTCGAGTTGCTCAAGCGTGGTCACCTTATCGAGCTTCGCACGGTTGTGGTCGGCGAAATCAAGGGTATAGCGGTAGAGGATATTAGCATCCCATACCTTGTTATAGAAGTCCGACACCTTGGTTGTATCCACAGGAATAAAGATATCTGGCATAACACCACCGCCACCATAGACCACACGGCCCGCCGAGGTGCGGTACACCTTGCTCTTATCCAAGTGGATAGAGTCCTTCGAGAAGAGCTCGTGGTGGTTGATACGGTTCACCAAGTCCATACGGTATGCCATCTCGTCGCCATTGGTATATGGACGCTGTATTGAACGACCCGAAGGGATATAGTAGCGAGCTACAGTAAGACGCATAGCCGAGCCATCGCTAAATGGCAACTGTGCCTGCACAAGACCCTTGCCAAAGGTGCGGCGACCGATAATCAGACCTCGGTCGTTATCCTGTATTGCTCCCGCCAAAATCTCGCTCGACGAGGCACTTAGCTCGTCCACCAGCACCGCAATCTTGACATCGGTATAGCGCCCCGTACCGTCGGAATATTCATCAATTCGTTGACCATGGCGATCCTCGGTATATACAATCAACCTACCTCGATCGAGGAACTCATTGAGGATGCTTACAACCTGATCAAGGAAGCCACCACCATTACCGCGAAGGTCAACGATGATAGACTTCATACCCTCATCCTTAAGGCGCTCCATAGCACCACAAATCTCGGCATGTGAGGTGCGCGAGAACTGCGAAAGGCGCAAATAGCCAATGCCAGCGCTCTTATCGAGCATAAAGGCCGCCGTAACGCTATGCACCTCGATAGCGGCGCGAGTGATATTGATATCGACCAACTCATCCATAGATGAGCGCTGAACCGAGAGCTTAACCTTAGAGCCTCGAGGACCACGCATAAGGCGCACCATAGAGTCTTGACTAATACCCTGACCCGCAACATCGCGATTATCGATGCGAATAACTCGGTCACCAGCACGCACACCCGCCCTATCTGACGGACCCTGCGGAATAACGCTAAGCACAGTAATAGTATCCGTCATCGCATTAAAGACAATGCCAATACCGTCAAACTCGCCCTCCAACGACTCGTTCACCGACTCGAACATCTTGGCAGGGATATACTCCGAGTGTGGGTCGAGCTCCGAAAGGAGCTTTGGAATAGCCTTCTCGTATATCGTGTCGAGGTCGATAGGGTCGACATAGTTATTACGCACGCTTATGATAGTTTGCATAAGCTTATCACCACCCGACATTATCTTCTGCATGGTAGCAAGTTCGCCCGCCACCTGCTCCAAGCTCGCTTCGTACTCGCTCACATTTGCCGACATACCAGCGATAACATGCTTTACATGGCTACGCTCAACAATACGACCTATCATATAACTACTCCCTATGGCACACAAGAGAATCACGGCTAACACCGCCACACGAAGAGTATTTCGTTTTTTATTCTGCTCCATTGTATTATCTGCTATTTATTTTTGAAGCTATATGTAAGACCCACGCTCAACATCGACGAATATTGGAGTCTGTTGACCTCCGCCTTGTTGTAGTAGAGCTGGAAATATATCTGTGTCGAGAAATATTTTGTCGCCTTAATATCGATGGTATTCTCCCAACGCAATGTTGGGGCAATCATATCTCCCGAGTAGAGGCTTGTGACCCAACCATAGAAGGAGTATGCCGTGGTACGGTAACGCAACCAACCATTCTCTCCCCAAGAACGGTCGAAATCCAACTGCACCGATAGACCGCCCTCATACTTGGCGCGATGACCTGTAGGCACACCATAGTTCATATCTACATAGGCATCATCCTCAAGCTTCTTGGTCTCGGGATCGTGACGATAGGTTGTACTCATCGCCACTGGCGCGAGGTTAACCTTCAATGGGATATTCTTATATGGCAGTATATAGGTGAAACCGACTGAGGCATCCAAATATCCTGGGGTCATAAAGTTAGAAACACGAGGATTGCTGCGCTCCTTATCGCCACGAGCTGCGTAGCCAGGCGCAAACTGAGTACGGAACTTGATGTTAGCACCATAGGTCCAATCCTTGACCATAGCCCACTGTGGCGCTGTAGAGAGCGAAATCTCGTCGACATTCTTAAACCAGACATTGCTCTGCGCGCCCTCCGCAAGCTCCATCATCATACGGTTGTAGCCAAACTTTGCCGAGGCAGTACTTGTAAGCGAGAAACGATCACGCTTATAGGTATGCAAGAAGTTGGCACTTGCAAGGATAGCCACCGTATTATCTCCCGCCGACTGCCATGTATCGCTAAACGAGGTTGACGAGCCGTGGAGATTGGCAGAGAAGTCGAGTTTATTGCGCTCCTTACGTATCGCACGACGCTCGGCACGGTACGCCGCATCGGAGAAATACTCCGCATCTACAGCCTGATATTTTAGGTCATTCTCAAACTCCTTCATACCACTTTCGGGGACAACATCATATATCGACACTTGTGCTGAAAGCGTGCCACAATATGCGATCATCGCAACCAAAGCAATTATTAATCTCTTCATATTATTTGTCTCTAAATTATAGGTCTAAAATCTCCACAAAAATACAAATTATTTTTGATACATAACACCCAAAAAATCGAAAATTTTTCCTATCTTTGCCAATAGAATAACGGTCCTTTTATATCAACTATTACAACCTGATACTATCGGATAGTATGCCAATAGTTTTTGTACCGTTATAATGTATGTATAACTTTAGAACAGAGATTAAAATGAAATATTTTGGAGCACATGTAAGCGCATCGGGCGGCGTAGAGAATGCCGTTAAGAATGCCAAAGATATCGGGGCTACAGCATTTGCCCTTTTTACTAAGAATCAGCGTCAGTGGATAGCACCACCGTTAACCGCCGAGCAGATAGCAACATTCAAAAATGCAATGGCAGAGGCAGGCTTTAGCGCTGCGCAGATTCTACCACACGACAGCTACCTTATCAACCTCGGCCACCCAGATGAGGATGGTTTGGAGAAGTCGCGCGACTCCTTCTTCGAGGAGATGCAGCGCTGCGAGTTGCTCGGTCTTGACCGCCTCAACTTCCACCCAGGAAGCCATCTTAAGCGTATCAGCGAGGAGGGCTCGTTGGACCGCATCGCTGAGTCTATAAATATGGCATTGGAGCGCACCAAGGGCGTTACTGCCGTATTGGAGAACACCGCAGGTCAGGGTTCAAACCTCGGCTATAAGTTCGAGCATCTTGCCTATATCATCGACCGCGTGGAGGATAAGAGCCGTGTAGGTGTATGTCTCGACACCTGCCACTCCTTTGCTGCGGGCTACGACCTACGCACTAAGGAGGCGTGCGATGCTACATTTGCCGAGTTCGACCGCATCATTGGCTTTAAATATCTTCGTGGTATGCACCTCAACGATGCTATGCGACCTCTCGGTAGTCGCATCGACCGCCACTCTCCTATGGGCGAGGGCGAGATTGGCATCGAGTGCTTTAAGTATATCGCCAGTGACTCTCGTTTTGACAATATTCCTCTTATCCTTGAGACTCCAGACGAGGAGCGCTGGGCACAGGAGATTGCACAGCTAAGAGCCTTCGCTGGAATCTAATTTTTGCCAAAGATGAAGTTTTTAGAGCTGTTTCTTATTGCCGTTAGCTTGGCTATGGATGCCTTTGCGGTATCTGTGGGCAAGGGTCTGTCGCTAAAGAGCGTACGCCCGCGCCATGCTATGAGCGCAGGCTTGTGGTTCGGTGGCTTTCAGGCTCTTATGCCTATCATCGGCTTCTTCCTCGGTTGCAGTTTTGCTCACGTTGTGGAACGTGTCGACCACTGGATAGCCTTTGGACTTTTAGCCCTTATCGGCATAAATATGATTCGTGAAACCCTCTCAGACGATAACGAGGGTCATGATGCCGACTTTGGGTTCCGCAAGATGTTTATAATGGCAGTAGCAACAAGTATCGATGCCCTCACGATTGGTGTCTCGATGGCATTCCTCAATGTCAATATCTGGTTAGCCGCCGCAGTGATTGGCGTTGTCACCTTTGCTCTCTCTGCCGTGGGTGTATCACTCGGCTCTAAATTTGGTGCGAGGGTTGGCTCCAGAGCAGGCATTCTCGGAGGAGCAGTGCTTATATGCTTAGGCATTAATATCTTAATCGAACATTTGGGACTTCTCTAATAAAATAGCAATGGCGAACTTTAAAGAGTTCGCCATTGTCGTATTTCAGTGTAAAGGCTTTTCCTACTTTGAGATAAGCCCCTTCAATGTATTTGCAACATCGGTATTCTCAACGATGCCATTTATACACTCGTTAGCTGTGCCGTAGAGGTAGATAGGTATCATCACACCTGAGTGACCATTCGTAGTCCAACGGTACTCCACGCCCTGCTCCGATAGGTTAAAGTTGGCATCAGAACTAACAATGCTAAGACCGCCAGTCTCGTGGTCGGCAGTGACCACAACGAGTGTTCCCTCATGCGCTTTGGCATACTCCACAGCCACCTCGATAGCGTCCATAAAGCCCTGCATCTCAAGTTGCTGTGCCTCAGCATTGTTGGCGTGACCCATACCATCAATCAACGAGCCCTCGACCATAAGTACAAAACCATTATCCTCGCCACGCTTCTCCAAAAGGCGCAACGCCTCGCTGGTGGCATCGGCAAGATATGAACCAGTATTTGAGCCCACCTCCCAATCGGACAACAGAGCCAACGTACGGCTATCGCCACACTGAGTTTTAAGCTCCGTAATATCCTCAACCAGAGCAAAGCCGCTACTTGCAATAACCTCCTTTGCCTTATCTTGGTATCGCTCCTTAAAGTGCCCCATACCACCACCAATAGCCACATCGAGCGTGCTACCAAGAAGTTGCTCGCTGATAACACCATAGTTATGACGGCTCTCAGTGTGGGCATAAAATGCTGCTGGGGTGGCGTGCTGCAGATATGTTGTCACTACAACACCCGTAGCCTTACCCTGGGCCTTGGCAACATCCAACAACGACTCCACAGCCACACCATCAGGTGTGCAACCAACATAGGTATTATTTGTTTTGACTCCCGATGCGAGTGCTGTACCCGATGCTGCCGAGTCGGTAACACGGTTATCTGCCGAGTAGGTCTTTTGTAAGGCAACATTCTCCGCTTGGTCAAAAATTGTGGGGTTGTATCCACTCTCCACCAACATCATAGAGACGGAGCTAAGACCCATACCGTCACCGATAAGATAGATGATATTCTTAACCTCCTGCGCCGAAGCAACGCCAAGAGTAAGCAGCAGTGCTGCCAATATAGATAGTCTGCGAATCATAGTTTTAAGCCTTTATTGTTGCAAAATTACGCCAAATATCCTATCTTCGCAAGAGTTACCTATTAAAATATTATCTCTATGGCAGAAGTACGCATAGCCGAGGATTGGAAAGCAGTTATAGGAGAGGAGTTCTCGAAACCCTATTTCGAGGAGTTGATTAGCTTTGTAAAGCAGGAGTACGCCACATCGCAGGTCTTTCCCGCAGGGCGCAATATCTTCCGCGCCTTCGATAAATGCCCTTTCGACAAGGTCAAGGTTGTTATTATTGGTCAAGACCCATATCATGGTGATGGTCAGGCAAATGGCTTGTGCTTCTCGGTGAATGAGGGCGTGCCATTCCCACCCTCGTTGAAGAATATATTTAAGGAGGTCTACGATGATGTCGGCACACCTATCCCCACCTCTGGTGAACTCGACCGTTGGGCTGAGCAGGGCGTGCTTCTTTTGAACTCCGTGCTTACGGTTAAGGCACACAACGCCGCCTCACACGCAGGCCACGGCTGGGAGATATTCACCGATGCTGTAGTCCGCGCCATTGCCGAGAGGAAGGAGGGCGTTGTCTATATGCTCTGGGGTAGCTACGCCCAGCGCAAGGGCGCTATTGCCAATCCTGAGCGCAACCTTATCCTCCACTCTGTCCACCCATCGCCACTATCCTCTTACCGCGGCTTCTTCGGCTGCAAGCACTTCTCTAAGGCAAATGAATATCTCCGATCGATTGGGAAGGAGGAGATTGTGTGGTAGGGGCATAAATAATTAGTAATTAGTAGAGAGTAATTAGTAATAGTTTCGCGTTGCCAAGCGACAGATGAACATACAGGGTTGCACAACCAAATTTCTTGTCAGAAGGGCGCCGAGTGCTACACTCGGCGAAAAAGGCGACGATGGGTAGTACTTGACGTACGTCCCATTGTCGCCTTTTTTGTTAGGGGCCGCAATCGACCCCTTATCACAAGAAATTACAACATAGCTTTAACCTCTGCTGCTACTGTAGTTCCATTGTAACCAAACTTCTCGTCAAGCACCTTAAATGGAGCTGAGTAACCGAAGTGGTCGAAACCGTGGATAAAGCCATTCTCACCCACAAGACCACGAAGGTTTACTGAGAGACCAGAGGTCATACCGTAACGTGGAAGGTTGCCAAGAACCTCTGCCTGGTACTCCTTAGACTGGTCGCGGAACAAGCCCTCTGAAGGAATAGAGACAACACGAGTTGCGATACCCTCAGCAGCAAGAAGCTCAGCGCCCTCGATAAGAGTAGAAACCTCTGAACCAGTAGCGATAAGGGTTACCTTTGCATCCTTATTCTCCAATACTACATAGCCACCCTTCTCAGCCTTCATAGCCTCTACGCGGCGTGACTCGCCACTAACTGCTGGCAACGACTTGATATTCTGGCGTGATAGGATAAGAGCCACTGGACGCTTCTCCTCCATAGCCATCTTCCACGCTGCAACAGTCTCCTCAGCATCTGCAGGACGAAGAACAAGCATTGAGCGCTCGCCAGAGTGGTTGCGAAGGTGCTCCATAAGACGAATCTGTGCCTCGTGCTCAACAGGCTCGTGGGTAGGACCATCCTCACCTACGCGGAATGAGTCGTGTGTCCAGATATATACCACCTTCTTCTCCATAAGAGCTGAGAGGCGCACTGCTGGCTTCATATAATCTGAGAATACGAAGAATGTACCGCAAGCAGGGATGATACCTCCGTGGAGTGCCATACCATTCATCACGCAAGCCATAGTAAGCTCGGCAACACCAGCCTGGAAGAAGTTACCGCTGAAGTCGCCCTTGGTGAATGCCTTAGTCTTCTTAAGGAAGCCGTCTGTCTTATCTGAGTTAGAGAGGTCGGCAGATGATACCACCATATTCTC
The DNA here is from genome assembly GCA_045633525.1 of Alistipes sp. Classification (GTDB taxonomy): domain Bacteria; phylum Bacteroidota; class Bacteroidia; order Bacteroidales; family Rikenellaceae; genus Alistipes. The sequence continues at coordinate 17,827 of JAZQYM010000002.1, forward strand.
CACGTGCTCGGCGAAGTAGCCAAGCATAGCTGATGATGCAGAACGTGTTGCATCGTCTGGCTTGATGTTGATAGCCGAGTAGTCGATCTCTGGGAGCTTGCCTGAGTAGAAGTTATCCATCTTCTCTGCCAACGCTGGGTTAGCCTCGCGCCAAGCAGCCTCAGTAGCCTGCATCTGCTTAGCCCAAGCGCGCAACTCCTCACGACGCTGTGCATACACCTCCTTAGACTCCTCGAATACTGCGAATGGCTCCTCTGGGTTACCACCGAGGTTCTTGATTGTAGCAGCAATATCTGCACCTGCAGCTGTAAGTGGCTGACCGTGTGTAGATACCATATTCTCGAATGATGAACCATCAGCCTTGCGAGCACCATAACCCATAATAGTCTTACCGATGATAAGTGTTGGGCGCTCAGTCTCTGCATTTGCAGCCTTCAAAGCGGCACGAATCTCGTCGATAGACTGACCATTTACGGTGATTACATTCCAGTTCCAAGCCTTATATTTAGCCTCGATATCCTCAGTGTCAACCTCATCACACTTGGTTGAAAGCTGAACATTGTTCGAGTCGTAGTACATAATGAAGTTAGACAAGCCGAGGTGACCAGCAACACGACCTACACCCTGCGAAATCTCCTCCTGAACAGCACCGTCAGAGATAAAGGCGTATGTCTTGTGCGCCATCCACTCACCAAAGCGAGCAACCATAAAGCGCTCAGCAATAGCAGCACCGAGAGCCATAGCGTGACCCTGACCAAGAGGACCAGAGGTGTTCTCCACGCCACGCATAACATCAACCTCAGGATGACCAGGTGTTACACTACCCCACTGACGCAACGACTGCAAATCCTCAGTTGTGTAGTTGCCAGCCAACGAGAGCACTGCGTAGAGCATAGGTGACATATGACCTGGGTCGAGGAACATACGATCGCGGTGTGGATACGCCATGTTGTCTGGATCGTAGCGCAAGAACTCGGTGTAGAGCACATTGATAAAATCTGCGCCACCCATAGCACCACCAGGGTGTCCCGACTTTGCCTTCTCAACCATTGAAGCTGCCAAGATGCGGATATTGTCCGCTGCGCGCTGAAGCTTGTTGTTTTCCATAAAAAGGGAGTTTTATATGTTATTAGTTTGTCGTTAAATTCAACTATAAATATACAATCATACAAAGATATATAAACTTTCTCAATAATAACTCTATTTGTGGAGAAAAATTAGATGACGACGTGATAATCGGAAAAGTGAGAAGGGAAAACTGAAAAGTGTGGTGTCTGCGACTTTTTATTAGGGAGATTAAGGAAATTAGGGAA
>JAZQYM010000003.1:0-7899 GCA_045633525.1 Alistipes sp.
TTCTTCCCCGACGAGGGCAAGGGCTATGAACTATGGAGCGAACGCCTCCCCACGATTGCTGCGGAGGTGGGCTTTAGCTATCGCATCAGCACCTTTATGGAGGGCAGGGATGAGGGCGCCGACATCGCCGATATCCCAATCCCAGAGGAGGAAACGCCGTTTTAATTAGTAAATAGTAATTAGTAACTGTTAAAAGGCTTTGCCTTTTTAGGGGACGAAAGAGACGAAAGAGACGGAAGAGACGACAACGAAACAGAGTATGAAAAATTCTCTCTGTAGTCCCTGTTGTCCCTGTTGTCTCTGTTGTCTCCAAATAATCATCCTCTCGCGCGAAGCGCACCACACTTTTCACCTTTCAGTTTTCACTTTTCGCTTTTTTCTCTATCTTTGTGCAAGTTTTTAGTATTAACTTTTAATATTACTAATTACTCTTTACTCATTACTAATTGATTTTATGAAGATTGCCGATATAGAATTGGGCGATAAGCCTCTCTTTCTTGCGCCGATGGAGGATGTTACCGACCCCTCGTTTCGCTATATGTGTAAGAAGTTCGGTGCCGATGTGGTCTACACCGAGTTTATATCCTCCGACGGTCTTATACGCGATGCTTGGAAGTCGCGCGCTAAGCTCAATATTGCCGAGTTCGAGCGCCCTGTAGGTATTCAAATCTATGGTCACCTTATCGAGCCTATGGTCGAGGCGGCACGTATAGCCGAGAGTGCCAACCCCGATATTATAGATATCAACTTCGGTTGCCCCGTGAAGAAGATTGCAGGTCGCGGTGCTGGCTCGGGTATGATGCGTGACCCTGACCTTATGGTGGAGATGACACGTCAGATTGTCAAGGCGGTAAATAAGCCCGTGACAGTCAAAACGCGCCTCGGCTGGAGCGATGAGATGAAGAATATCGAGGAGATAGCACTACGCCTTCAGGATGTGGGTATTGCAGCTCTCACTATCCACGGTCGTACACGCGCACAAATGTATCGTGGCGAGGCTGACTGGACCCTTATCGGTAAGATTAAGAACGACCCACGCATCCATATCCCTATCATCGGTAATGGCGATGTGGACTCGGCAGTGAAGTGTAAAGAGATGTTCGATAGCTATGGCGTTGACGGCGTTATGATAGGTCGTGCAACATACGGTCGTCCGTGGATATTCCGCGAGTGTAAGCACTACCTCGAAACAGGAGAGCTACTACCGCAACCATCTGTCGTGGAGCGTGTTGCTATAGCTAAGGAGCACTTACAGAAGTCGTTGGAGATAAAGGGCGATAGGGTAGGTATCTTGGAGATGCGCCGCCACCTTACCAACTACTTCAAGGGTTTGCCAGACTTCAAACAGACCCGCCTAAAGCTTGTCACCTCGTTCGATGTGGAGGAGATAAACTCTACCTTAGACTATGTTGCAGAGCGCTGGGGCGACTTCGATATGCGCGAGGCAGTGCCAGCACCGTTGTCGCACGAGATATAAACCAGAGAGAATTAGTAGTGAGTAATTAGTAATTAGTAACTGTTAAAAGGCTTTGCCTTTTTGAGACGAAAGAGACGGAAGAGACGACAACGAAACAGAGTATCAAAAATTCTCTCTGCTGTCTCTGTTGTCCCTGTTGTCCCTGTTGTCCCTGTTGTCCCTGCTGTCTCTAAATAATTAATCTCGCGCGAAGCGCTCCACACCTTTCACCTTTCACTTTTCACTTTTCACTTAAAAATAAAGGGACCCATCTATGATGAGTCCTTTATTTTTTAGAACATAAACGCTACATAGAATCTCCAACCGCGGTGCTTAACCCTCTGGGTAAAGATATTCTCAGGGTTTGGCTTGAGCTTCTCTATGCGCTTGGCTGAGATATAGTTGTTGTATAGGCAGTTGCCAAAGCGACCCTCAAAGCCCAATGAGATAAAGTTATACGACACCGATAGACCCGTTACGAAGTAGGTGGCGTAGTTGCCATAGACCTGCTTATCGCCAAAGAGGAGCGAGTAGGCTGGTGCATATCTAAAGTAGGTATGCACATATACATCGTCGATAGGGTTAACGTGCACCGAAGGACCTACACCCAAGGCGTAGTCGAACTGGTTGAATTTGTAGTTCTTATTCTTGCCCTCTACAGGTAGTGTGCGGGTGTAGCGTGCATACGTGAGGTCGGTCCACGTGCCGTCGATACCGAAGCGTATCATATCTATAATTTCGTCCTCGTGGAGGTAGAAGGTGCGACCATTGGTGTAGTTAAGGGCGATATCGCTCTTGAGCTTCCAGTCGTCGTACTTGAATGTATTTCTACCGATGCTCACCTGCGAGTACTTTCTACGAAGCACATCTGTGTCACCAGCATATAGTGCCGATACAGCGAATAGCGATACGAACAATAGTAAAAGTCCTCTTTTCATAGATGTTTGGTTTTAGTTTCTACTGCAAATATAGTAGAAAATATCTAAAATAGTTCGCTTCTTGGTCTAAATATTACAACATACTTAGGAGCTTTGCCATAATAACACCGAAGTAGTTACCCGCGGCATAGCCCACGATGCCAGCGCCGAGACCTACGATAAGCACACTCTTGTTCTTCATCGCCATAACCATCATCGGCACAAATGGTGGCGAGTTAACAAAGGCTACCGACGAAGCCACCATAGCATCTGCCTTGATGCGCATAAGACGGCAGAAGAGGGCGTGGAGTATCATCGAGCCAAAGACGGCTATCATAAGGAAGCCTATCTGATTAAGACTATCTGCAATCTGGAGCTTGGAGAAGTCTGCCATCGAAGCCATCGCGATGCTAAATATATATATAAGGTACATTCCAAGGTCGAAGCTACGCTTTAACCTCTGCACGGGCTTTAGGAATGAGCAGACAACGCCAAGTGTGCTGAGCGTAAGAAAGAAGACAAGCTCGAACATCTCCTTCGGGAAGGGTAGTGTCACCAATGCAGATAGTGCTACTACAACGATTGTGATACCCACGGTCTTGCCAAGCTCCCTCATTCCCGCCTTGCTCCAAAGACCTTCGTATGGGTTGCGCTTCTGCTGGGCAATATGCTCCTCAAGCTCACGGCGCTCCTCGGTAGAGAGTGCCGTTGTCTGCTTCTCGCCATAGAGCCAACGGAAGAATTTGTAACCCACCGACACAAGGAAGACAAGATATAGGAACGAGATAACCACATCGTAGGAGCACATAATAACATACGCCTGCTCCTCGACCCCGAATATCGACTGGAGCGCGGAAGCGTTAACCATACCTCCTGTGTACATTCCCGACATTATACCGCCAATCTCTGCACCCTCAGAGATATGCTTGCCATAAATTAGGTAGCCAACTACAACGGCTATAAATACCGATATAAAGCCACTTATACAGACCCTCACTTGCTGGCTCGCCTCCTTAAGTGAGAAGCGACAAGCAAAGAGCATCATCGGTATGGCCAACGGTATAGAGGCGCTTGTTGCCAACTCTTGCATTAGTGGCATCTCATCGGGCTTCCAGGGTATATTGCCGAGGATGATACCGAGTGCGTAGAGTATCATAATTGGACCAATCTTGTCCAATAGGGGGATTCTGCGACAGAGCCATAAAACTAAGGCTGGCGCAAGAATAAAGATAAGCAAAATTATGGTGCTATTCAAAAAAGCCATATATGTTTGTTTGTGTTATTTGTAGAATATATCTTTTTGTTCCACAAAATTGATGATAAATCGCCATATAGTGGTAAGTATATATACCTATTTATTACGGTTTTGATTATAAAAATTGGGAGGTTGTGCGTATTTCCCCTAAAAAAATGGTATATTTGACCGATATTAATCTGAGCTAAATAGTCCATATCTTGGAAATAAATCCAAAATTTGGCTCATTTTACGGATGAAACATTGTTAACTACGAAGGCTTCGGCCAAAATTAATTTTACGTATGAAGGAACATTTAGCATTTTTGGACACACTCAACGTCAATCTAACTCAAGGCTCAATGACACTTGTGAATATAATCCTTGCCTTTGTTATGTTCGGTGTGGCGTTGGGTATCAAGCTCGACACATTCAAGGATGTGGCGCGTAACCCTAAGTCGTTGCTTACGGGTCTCTTCTTGCAGTGGGTGGCACTCCCAGCTATCACCTGCTTGCTTGTTATCATTCTTAACCCTATCATCACCCCAATGGTTGCCATTGGTATGATTCTTGTTGCTTGCTGTCCTGGTGGTAATATCTCAAACTTTATATCGTCACTATCTAAGGGTAATGCCGAGCTATCGGTCTTTATGACGGCTATCACCACACTCTTTGCAACGCTTATTACCCCATTCAACTTCTGGTTCTGGGGTACGCTCTATTGTCGTTTTGCAGAGGCTAAACACAATATTCCAGACCTCGATATTCCATTTATGGATATGCTATCGCAGATTGTCCTAATCCTCGGTATACCTATTGTGTTGGGTGTTATCGTATCGCGTTATTGGCCAAAAATGGCGCAGCGTATGGCTAAGCCTGCACAGGTATTGTCAATCTTACTCTTTATAGGTATGGTTGTGGTCTCAGTGTCGCAGGTGCTCTCTGGCTTCCCAAGCCGTAATGAGGTCTATATCTGCTTGCTTGTAGCATTGGTGGTTGTAATATTGCACAACGCTTCAGCCTTGTCTACGGGCTACTATGGTGCTACAGCGATGAAGCTCCCACGCAGAGATCGTCGTTCTATCACTATCGAGGTAGGTATTCAGAACTCGGGTCTTGGCTTAGCGTTGTTGCTAAACCCAAAAATCTTCGACCCACAGATTTGGGGACATAACGGTGGTATGATTGTGATTGTGGCTTTGTGGGGCGTATGGCATATCATCTCGGGCTTGTCTATTGCGACAATCTTCCGTCGTAAGCCATTGAGCGAGTAGTAAAGCTGATGGCGAAGGTAAGAGTTTAGTGTTTTATTTATGGCTAACAAGAAGAGAATTCAAGATAATAATATTACGTATAATCTGCTACGTAAGTATGTCGATTTTACGCTCAAAGTATCCTACCGTAACATTAAATATGTAGGTAAGGAGCGCATCCCCAAGGATGGCGCTGTGATTTTTGCACCTAACCATACAGGTGCTTTGATGGATGCCTTGGTGATATTGGCTATGGATAGCCGACCAAAGGTCTTTGTGGCGCGTGCCGACCTATTTAAGAATAAGAAGCTGTCAAAATTCTTCACCTTCTGTAAGATTATGCCTATTATGCGTATGCGTGACGGCTTCGACGAGGTGAAGAAGAACAACGAGACTATCGAAAAGGCTGTCGAGGTGTTGCGCGATAAGGTGCCATTCTGCATCTTCCCAGAGGGTACGCACCAGACTAAGTACTCGACTTTGCCATTGGCTAAGGGTATCTTCCGTATCGCATTGCAGGCTCACGCCTTGATGCCCGATATGCCTCTATATATCGTTCCTGTAGGTGTGCGCTATGGAAGTTTCTTCCGTTTCCGCTCCTCGGCACGTGTGCAGATTGGTAACCCAATCAACATCGGTGAGTTTATCGCTGAGCACGGCGAATATACCACACAGGAGCAGATGAACCAGATGCGTGACTGCCTCCAGAAGCGTATGCAGGAGTCTATCTTCTACATCCCTAACGATGAGGATTATGATGCCACATACGAGATTTGTGCTGCGGTGGTTAAGAGGCAGGTTCACCACCTTAGAAACGATGAGGAGTATGGTAAGTTGCGCGGTATAGATGCTCACTTTGCAGCCAACAATATGACCGTGAAGCATCTCGACTACCTTAAAAAGGTAAACCCAACCCTTGCAGAGCGACTTATCAAGCTCGGCAACGAGGCATCGGAGATTCGTAAGGCTAACAATATCAGCCTTAAGTCTGTGTCGGTAAAGTATCCGCTTCTATCGCGCATATTGAAGCTACTCTTTATGTTCGTAGCCTTGCCATACTCGCTTGTGGCAGCGCTCTTTACATCGCCAATACTTATTGCCTGCAACTTCATCTTCAAGATGTTCAAGGATCAGGCATTCCGCAACTCGGTGCGCTTTGTTATGAACCTTGTTGTATGGCCATTGCTACTTATAGTATACGCAATATTTGCCTTTATCTATCTACCTTGGATGTGGGCGTTAATAGCTATTGTAGCCCTTATGCCAGCGCCGATATTTGTGCACGAAGAGTATCGTTTGTTCCGTATGATGATCTCGGATATCAAGCTGTGGCGTAATAAGGAACTTAGAGCTAAGTATCGCGAGATTAGAAAGATAATGTTCCAATAAAACCTAAGCCTATGGTACGAAGAAACATTTTGGCACTCCTATGTGCCTCGTTGATGGCTGTTAGTGCCTTTGCTCAGCAGGGCGAGGAGAACACCGTTGCAGAGACTCCAAAGTCGAAGGAGATTATTAAGACAGGTCTTAACTATGGTCCGCTACCAGCCGTGGCGTTCGATGCAGATAAGGGCTTCCAGCTCGGTGCTCTGCTAAATATCTACGACTTTGGCGATGGTGGCACATATCCTAATCCATACTCGCAGTGGTATTTCGAGGCATCGTTCTTCACCAAAGGTTCTCAGCTATTCGTAATCTCGTACGATAACAAGACCCTTATTCCTGGTGTGCGTTGGTCGTCGAACTTCACCCTTACCAACGACAAGGCAATGGATTTCTATGGCTTCAATGGCTATATGGCACACTACGACTATGAGAAGGTCGCCTTGGGTAAGGATGCTGCGAATAAAGATGCCTTTATCTACACGCCTAAGTATCGTATGAATCGTGTTGCGGTGCTCTTCAAGACCGACTTCACGGGCAACATCTGGAACAATAAGCTCTTCTGGGAGGCAGGTTACCACCTAAGCTACTTCAAGCACGGCTACGACGGTAAGGCACTTAACCTCGATAAGATTAATAAGGGCAAGGAGGAGTCAAAGATGTTCCCAGATACAGAAGAACCTATCTTCGACCTATATAGAAAGTGGGGTATAATCTCCGAGGAGGAGGCTTGGGGTGGTCTTAATAGCACTTTGCGTCTCGGTCTCTTGTACGACACACGCGACAAGGAGGGTGCACCTTCGCGCGGTATCTGGGCAGAGGCTCACACAACTATAGCTCCAAAGTGGTTGGGTACAACAATCCCTTACTACCGTTATTCGGCAACCTTCCGCCACTACCTCCCAATTGTGGAGAACGATATCCTAACCTTTGCATATCGTCTTAACTACGAGGGCACAATAGGCTCTGATGCACCATATTATGTGCTTCCATACATCACCGTTATGGGTCAGAACTACGACCGCGACGGTATGGGTGGCTACCGCACTATTCGTGGTCTTATGCGTAACCGTGTGCAGGGTCTCGATATGGCATCATATAATATTGAGTTACGTTGGCGTTTTGTCAACTTTGCCCTCTTTAACCAGAATATTGCCTTTGGTCTTAGCGCCTTTAGCGATGGTACTATGGTTACCCGCAACGTAGATATGTCATTCCGTGGCGACGAGCAGTATCGCGCAGATTATGACGAGTATATGGCGCAGGGTCTCGACTCTGACCGCCCACATATCACCGTAGGTGCTGGTCTCCGCTTCATTATGAATCAGAACTTTATCGTAGCCTTTGAGTACGGTCTACCTATCAGTAAGTTCAGTAGCGACCCATATATTAAGGGTCAGGACGGTGATGGAGCTTTCTACATTAACACAGGTTACCTCTTTTAATTTCTTGTGAATTTCTTGTGATAAGGGGCATACCTTTGTCCCATCCCAAAAGTAAGACCCCACGGGCTGTTCTGAAGTGTACTATCCCGTGGGGATCTTCTTTTGCGATAGAACAAATCTAACCCCTTCTGACAAGAAATTCGGTAGTGGTGCTTGGTGAGTTTTTTTTGAGACCACAGAGACCACAGAGACGAAAGAGACCACAGCGAAAC
>JAZQYM010000004.1:0-2299 GCA_045633525.1 Alistipes sp.
ATTTTCTACAAAGATAATATATTTAGATATGTTTTCAAAGAAAACGATTATATTTGCATCCAGAAACTTAACCCCTAATAAAAATGAATTTTACCGTGAGAAGAACAGAAAACTATCAAGCACCAGCAATCGAGGTTGTAGAGTGCGCAGTGGAGCGAGGCTTCGATGTAAGTGGCGAGAGTGGCACGACCATTCCTGGTTTTGATAACGAAAACGAAATGTAACTCTGCAACTATGAAGTACTTTAAACTACTTTTTGCATCGCTCGTTGCACTTTTGGCGGTGGCTTGCGAGCAAGTCGCTATCGAGACCATTCAGCCCGAACAGAAGATGGTCGAGGTGGCTTTTGAGGCAACGGCAGATGATACGCGCGTAGCCCTCGATGGCAATACAGCAACTTGGGAGGTTGGCGATAGAATCTCGGTTGGTTTGGTTGTGAACTACTATAGTATGACCTTTGCTGAGATGGAGATTCGCTCGGCAAATGATATATCGGCAGATGGCAAGATTGCTACTTTCCGAGGCTCTATTCCCGTTGGAGAGTACTATGGCATAACGGTGCTATACCCTGCAGTAGAGAGTAACTCAAGCACGGTAACACTTGACCGTGATGCCATTAACAACATCTATATGAGTTCGTATAGAAGTGATAACTACAATCCTGTACTTAAAGTTACAGCGGGCGAAAGCTCTGTAGTGCCTATCACATTTAGCCATCTTATGCACAAGATGGATTTTGCGATTACCTCCGAGAATAACGACCTAAATACCAATAATATAGCAGTTGAGATTAGCGCAACGAGCGGTGGTTCTCCGATAGCATTTACCGAGAAGCAGACCTATAATTTGCGCTCCAACTCAACTTCTGTAGCAGCGAGCGCAAACTCGATTCTTGCCTACGGCACAAGCGCTAACTTCTCTACAATGCTCTTCCCGCTTGGCACAACGACCGATGTAGAGTTTACCTTTGGCGTCTATATCGATGGCGAGAAGAAGTATGAGGTAAAGAAGGGTCCGTTCTCAACATTTATGATGTCGGCAGGAAAGACCACAAAGGTAAACTTGCAGTTGAGCGACGAAAATAGCGTTACGGGCGGTGGCGAGATTACGGCCGAGCCTATCACACTAAGCGCCTCAAAGAGCACAATCAAGGCAAATGGCGTGGATAGCGCAACGCTTAGCGTTACGACCGAGAGTGGCGAGGATGTAACGGCGCAGTCGACAATCTATGTCAATGGCGCTGTGCTTAATGGCACAACATTCCTCACAACCTCGGCGGGTAGCTACACCCTCTATGCGGAGCGCCTTGGCGAGAGATCTAACATTCTCACTATCACCGCCGAAGAGGTTACCGCTACGGGCAAAACCATCGTCTTTGCCGAGGGCGTAACACTCACCTCTGGCTGGTACGATGTAAACAAGAAGGCCGATGGTGCTAATGGCGATATCAATATGTGCTGGGCTGCCGCTTCGTCAAATATGATTCAGTGGTTCCAGGACCGCTATAAGGCTGCGGGTAAGACTCTTCCTGCAGGTGCTGTTGATGGCCCTGGCGTTACCTCATACACTAACTATGGCCCTTATGAGTTGGAGCTTATGAATGTATTCCTCACGCAGTGGGATAACTCGCGCGGTGGTCATATGGAGGAGGCTATTCCTTGGTATTTTGAGGGTAAACTATATGGTGGTGAGTATGCTTCGGCTGGTTCGCAAGCAACACCCAAGAGCTCTGGTGGTTACTGGTCAAGTGTTTGGAGTAGTGTAGAGCCGTACATCTACCGTGGTTATAAGCATGACCTCTTCCCAACAGAGTACCCCAATATGTATACCTATTGCTACAATAACTACTATATTTGGGGTAATGGCTCGGGCCTTACTGGCACAGATAGACTCGCAAAGTTTACCGAACTGGTAGTACAGTCTTTCAAGCGAGGAATTGCATCACTCACGATATCGCTCTCATCGAACATCTCCTCATTGCACCATGCAACCACGCTTTGGGGATACGAGATTGATAATAGCACTCGTCTGCTCACTCGTGTATGGCTTACCGACTCCGACGACCTTACAACAGAACCTAAGCAGCAATTACTCAACGAGTATAGCGTAAGTATTGGCGACGGACAATCGCATATTAAGCTTACGGGTAACACTCGATATGGCTCGGTATGGGTTGTGTCGCTTCATCCGCTCTCGGCCTATGGCTCGGCAGAGTAGAGCCTTATTTGTCTAAAACATCGAGGGGTGGAATGCCAAATGGCACTCCGCCCCTTGTCGTTAAGTATAACTCACAAATTAT
>JAZQYM010000005.1:0-15357 GCA_045633525.1 Alistipes sp.
ACCATTACTAATTACTAATTACTCTCTACTAATTCTCTTTTGGCTCTGACACGAAAACTGGCGGATGGGACATACTAAGCGTATTTCCCATTCGCCAGTTTGACTGAAGAGTCAAAGATGACCCCTTATCACAAGAAATTACTTCTTGGTTACTGCAATCTTAAGCGGCACCTCATCAATATCGCTATCAACCACAAATGCACCGCTTGGTGTAGCTACAGCCTTAACATCTACAGCAAGGGTCTGCTGGGCGATGTAGTCTGCGAAGCTCTCTACAGCAGGTGTTGTAAGCTCGGTAGCCTCAATCTCAACAGAGATCTTGTCGGTAACCTCGAAGCCAGACTCCTTACGGATATTCTGGATACGGTTTACAAGCTCGCGGGCAACACCCTCACGACGAAGCTCGTCGGTAATAGTGATATCGAGGGCTACGGTTAGCTTACCCTCAGATGCCACAAGCCAGCCTGGCATATCCTCTGATGTGATATCGAAGTCGGCAGGTGTAGTAATGAACTCAACACCCTCAACAGTAAGAACTGTCTCAGGGTTGCTTTCAACAGCAGCAATCTGCTCCTGAGTGAATGATGCCACAAGGGCTGCAACCTGCTTCATATACTTACCGCACTTAGCACCAAGGGTCTTGAAGTTTGGCTTAATACGCTTAGTGATGATGCCAGTGGTATCGGTGATGAGCTCGATATCCTTAACATTCACCTCGTTCATAATAAGCTGACGCACAGCCTCGATATGCTTAGCCATATCCTTATCCAACACAGGAATAATGATCTTTTGAAGTGGCTGACGCACCTTGATATTCACCTTACGGCGTAGCGCCAACACCATTGAAGAGGCGCGCTGTGCAAGCGACATCATCTCCTCCAACTCGCTATTGATAAGTGCCTCGTTGCACTTAGGATACTCGGCAAGGTGTACGCTCTCCTCACTATGACGACCGCTAACAGCGTTAAGGTCGCAGAAGATACGGTCAGTGATAAATGGTGCGATAGGTGCAGCCAACATCACGACAGTCTCCAAGCAAGTGTATAGTGTCTGGTATGCAGCCAACTTGTCGGCTGTTAGCTCACCACCCCAGAAACGCTTACGGTTAAGACGCACGTACCAGTTCGAGAGGTTCTCGTTCACGAAGGCATCGATACGACGAGCCGCAGGGGTTGGATCGTAGTCCTCGAGGTAGTTGGTAACATCCTTAACAAGGGTGTTAAGCTCCGAAAGAATCCAGCGATCGATCTCTGGGCGCTCCTCAACAGCAACCTCAGCCTCCTTACCAGTAAAGCCGTCGATGTTTGCATACAACGCGAAGAACGAGTATGTGTTGTAGAGTGTACCGAAGAACTTACGGCGGCACTCATCAACGCCATCAACATCAAACTTAAGGTTATCCCAAGGCTGTGAGTTCGAAATCATATACCAACGGGTAGCATCGGCACCGTATTTTTTGAGTACCTCGAATGGATCTACAGCATTACCCAAGCGCTTAGACATCTTGTTACCGTTCTTATCCAACACAAGACCGTTAGAGATGATATTCTTGAATGCTACAGAGTCGAACAACATTGTTGCGATAGCGTGCAATGTGTAGAACCAACCACGAGTCTGGTCAACACCCTCAGCGATGAAGTCCGCAGGATAGATCTGGTCAAAGCCCTCCTTATTCTCGAATGGGTAGTGTACCTGAGCATATGGCATAGCACCTGAGTCGAACCATACGTCGATCAAGTCTGGCTCACGACGCATAGGCTCACCCTTAGATGATACCAATACGATATTATCTACGTATGGACGGTGTAGGTCGATGTTGTCTGTTGAGTAGTTCTCCTTCGACATATCGCCCACCTTGAAGTTCTTGTATGGGTTCTCGGTCATCACACCAGCAGCCACAGCCTTCTCAATCTCAGCGATAAGCTCCTCTACAGAGCCGATACACTTCAACTCTGAGCGATCCTCAGTAGCCCAAATTGGGAGTGGTGTACCCCAGAAACGAGAACGCGAAAGGTTCCAGTCGTTGATATTCTCAAGCCACTTACCGAAACGACCTGTACCTGTAGACTCAGGCTTCCAGTAGATAGTCTTGTTGAGCTCCATCATACGCTCACGCAATGCTGTGGTGCGGATAAACCAAGAGTCCAAAGGATAGTACAACACAGGCTTATCAGTACGCCAGCAGTGTGGGTAGTTGTGGGTGTGCTTCTCAATCTTGAAGACCTTACCCTCCTCCTTAAGCTTGATAGAGATATATACATCGAGAGTCTCGGCAGCAGCGGCAGCCTTCTCGTCGTAACGACCATCGACAGTAAACTGTGGATCGTACGCATTCTTCACGAAACGACCCTCATACTCACCGTATGCAGCCTCAACGCACTCCTTAACAAACTTCTCGTCGAGCTCCTCAGTAAGGAAGAACTTACCAGCGAAGTCAACCATAGGACGTGTCTCACCGCGCTTGTTAATCATAAAGAGCGATGGGATGCCCGCCTGACGCGCTACAAAGGCATCATCAGCACCAAAGGTTGGCGCGATATGCACAATACCAGTACCATCCTCAGTGGTTACATAGTCACCAGGGATTACACGGAACGCCTTAGCCGATGCCTCGGTCCAGTTACCAGCCTCGTCAGCCTCAACTGGCTTAACCCAAGGAAGCAACTGCTCGTAGTGCATACCGCACAAATCTGTACCCTTGTACTTGCCTACGATAGCGAATGGGATAACCTTATCGCCAGCCTTGTAATCCTCAAGAGCGACCTCCTCGCCCTTCTTGTTAAAGATAGAGTAAAGAAGTGGCTCTGCAACAACGGCTGTGATCTTCTCGCCATTGTATGGGTTGTATGTACGCACTGCAACATAGTCAATCTTAGGACCTACGCAGAGTGCAGTATTTGAAGGCAATGTCCAAGGTGTTGTTGTCCAAGCAAGGAATACTGGTGTACCCCAGCCCAACATCTCCTCCTTAGGGTCAAGGATGCGGAACTGCGCAGTGCAAGTGGTATCCTTAACATCACGGTAGCAACCAGGCTGGTTAAGCTCATGTGTCGAGAGACCAGTACCCGCAGCTGGTGAGTATGGCTGGATAGTGTAACCCTTGTATAGAAGACCCTTCTCATAGAGCTGCTTCAAAAGCCACCACAAGGTCTCGATAAACTTATTGTCGTAGGTGATATATGGATCATCCATATTTACCCAGTAACCCATCTTGTGTGTCAAGTCCTCCCAGATGTCGGTGAACTCCATAACTGCCTCACGGCAAGCCTTGTTGTACTCCTCGATAGAGATAGTCTTACCGATATCCTCCTTGGTAATACCCATCTTCTTCTCAACACCAAGCTCCACTGGAAGACCGTGTGTATCCCAACCAGCCTTACGGTGTACAAGATAGCCTTGCTGTGTCTTAAAACGGCAGAATACATCCTTAATGGTACGCGCCATAACGTGGTGGATACCTGGAGTACCATTTGCCGATGGTGGCCCCTCATAGAATACGAAGGTAGGATGACCCTCGCGTGTAGTGATGCTCTTGTGGAATGTGTCGTCCTTAGTCCAACGCGCCAATACCTCGTCGGCAACGCCAGCCAAGTCAAGAGCCTTATATTCGTTAAATTTGCTCATTACTAATTACTAATTTCTAATTACTAATTGTTACTCCTCCTCGTCCTCCTCAGACTCGGCCATTGTAGTGTATACGTTGGTTACATCGTCATCCTCCTCAAGGTGCTCTATAAGCTTGTTCACAGCCTCGCGCTGCTCAGGTGTAAGCTCCTTAGTGTCGGTTGGGATACGTACAGACTCACCAGATACAAGCTCAAAGCCCTTATCCTCGATCCAAGTCTGAATCTGACCAAATGACTCGTATGCTGCGTATACTGTAACCTCGCCCTCCTCAGCGTAGAACTCATCTACACCGAAGTCGATCATCTCAAGCTCCATCTCCTCAAGATCAACGCCCTCAGTAGGCTTGAACTTAAATACGCACTTGTGATCAAACATAAAGCCTACAGAGCCTGATGTACCAAGTGTACCACCATACTTATTGAAGTACATACGCACAGATGCTACAGTACGGTTTGTATTGTCGGTAGCAGTCTCCACCAATACAGCGATACCGTGAGGGCCGTATCCCTCGTAGATCATCTCCTTGTAATCTGCAGAGTCCTTATCAGTTGCACGCTTGATAGCACGCTCAACATTCTCCTTAGGCATATTCTCAGCCTTGGCATTCTGCAACAAAAGACGAAGACGAAGGTTTGATGATGGATCTGGACCTGAAGCCTTAACAGCCATCTCAATCTCCTTACCAATCTTTGTAAATACACGCGCCATATGTCCCCAGCGCTTCATCTTTCTCGCCTTGCGATACTCAAATGCTCTTCCCATAGTGTAATTAGTTTTTTATATTTTTAGATTTTACTTTTTACTGTATATACACAATCGCGCAAAAATAGTATTTTTTTATGTAATTCAAAATATGTTGCCCCACAAAGTAACACACAACCTACAAAAAAATATCATTCTTGACAACCGGTCATATCTACTTGGCCTAAATTTTGAAGCAAACCGCACCTTAAAACTATGTTTTCATTACTCCTATACAAAGACTATACGCCACACCCTATAGAACAAAATATCTCCTAAAACCGAACAGATATTTTCTATACTCTACCATTGCAAAGCACCCCTATCTTAGAGGCTTTTCACACTTCCTTTTACATCCATTATTATACTATTTTTCTGCAGAGTTACAACAGGTTTTACATCTGTTTTTTCGACCAATTTTCCACTATTTTTAACACAATAAGCCGCATAAAATTAGTGATTTAATACTCCTATAATGTGCTATTTAGAGCGACTTCTGCCTTGCACCAGAAAATAAACCCCAAAAGTTTATGCCGTTTAGGGATAAATTGTTATCTTTGCCCGTAGTTGTTTTAGACTCACTTAAAGAGAGTACTAAAGACGGCTGGTGAGCATAGCAGCTATAAAGCGCGCTATCACACACCACAACAAGGTCTCAGAAGAGATGGCACAAAAGAAAAACGCGCAGTATAATTTACTGCAAACTTTCGACAACAACACTCGTAACTGCTTGAAAATGCACCACATGCAGACTCGCGCAGGAATCAAGAGTATATAGTTATCTAAACTATGGAGACCTCAACACCCAATACCGAGAAGCACTGGTTTGCAATGCGCGACCTCAAGCGCGCCAACGCCCTACTACCAGCATATAAGCAGCTTGCAGAGGCTGGAATGGAGGTCTTCACACCAATAGCCACGCGCTTCACAGTGAAAGATGGCAAGCGCATAAGGGTGGAGAGACCCGTAATGCGCGACCTACTCTTTGTAAACGAGAGCCGCCAAAACCTCGACCCTATCGTTGCTAAGACCCCAACATTGCAATATCGCTTCAAAAAGGGTGGCAAGCAGGGCGAGCCAATAATCATCCCAACGGAGGATATGGCAAAATTTATCGGCGCCGTGCAGAGTGCCAACAACCCCAAATTCTACTCTGCCGAGGAGATCGACCCACTACTTTATGGTCGCAAAATCCGAATGATAGGTGGCTCATTAGATGGCTGCGAAGGCATCCTACAAACCGTCCGCGGTTCCAAAACCAAGCATATAATAATCACACTCCCCTCGCTCATAGCGGTGAGTGTCGACATAAACGATGAGTTTATCGAGGTGCTGTGAGGCACCAAAAGAATTTTGACGATTATGAACATAGAGCTAATAACTGGTATAGAACAGCAGAACGACCGTTCCACAATCCATCTCCATTTCAACAACGAAATGCTTTCGTGGATGGCATTTGGTCACTCCGCCTACTCGCTTCGACTGATTGTTAAGCAGAAACACATCAACAGTTTCCACGGCTTCTCCACTACAACCAAGTTGCCTTACACGGTCATCAACAAGGAGGCCCTCAACAAACTCTGCGCTAGATATAGCATTGAGAGCGATGAGAGCAATGAGCACCATATCATCCACCTCAGCGAGGAGTTCGACCCTAACGACTATACCCGCTGGGTTGCTAAGCTACAAGAGGAGCTGGCAGCAAACGGAGGCTTCGATACGCAGACTCATGTCAGCCATCTCGTGCCAAAAGATAAGTTTATCAAGGATGGAATGAGTGCCTTTGCACGCAACTCAAAGAGGGTTTTCGATATGCTCTCCTCGTTTATGGCGCTTTTGGTCTTCTCGCCACTATTCTTGATATGCACCATCCTCGTTCGTCGCGAGGATGGAGGTCCGGCAATCTATAAGCAGGAGCGCATCGGACGCTTTGGCCGCCCCTTCTACATCTACAAATTCCGCACAATGAGACTCGACGCCGAGGCCATGGGCCCACAGCTCAGCCACGGTGGCGGCAACAACGACCCACGCCTTACGAAGATTGGCAAGTTCTTGCGTGCACACCACCTCGACGAACTTCCACAACTATGGAATGTATTTGTTGGCGATATGGCATTCGTAGGTCCGCGCCCCGAGCGCAAGTTCTACATCGACCAGATTATTGAGCACGATAAACGCTACGAATATCTCTATCAAATACGCCCAGGCGTCACATCATACGCCACATTCTACAACGGCTACACCGATACCATGGAGAAGATGCTCCGCCGCTTGGAGTACGACCTCTACTATCTCGGCCACCGCTCGTGGAGATTTGATATAGAAATTTTATGGAAAACATTTTTTGGTATAATCTTCGGTAAGAAATTCTAATAGCTATGAAAATCGCAGTAGCAGGAACAGGCTATGTAGGCCTATCCATCGCCACCCTACTCGCCCAGCACAACGAAGTGGTGGCAGTAGATGTTGTGGCAGAGAAGGTTGCTGCTATTAACAACCGAATCTCTCCGATTAAGGACGAGTATATCGAAGAGTTCTTCAAGACCAAGAACTTAAACCTCTATGCAACAACAAATGCACAAGAGGCATATACGGATGCCGAGTTCGTAGTAGTCGCCGTTCCAACAAACTATGATAGCCACAAGGACTTTTTCGACACCTCATTAGTCGAGCAGGTTATTGGCGATGTAATCGCACATAACCCCAAGGCTACTATAGTCATCAAATCGACCGTACCAGTAGGATATACAGAGAACATTAGCCGACGTCTGGGGGCTGATAATATCCTCTTCTCACCAGAATTCTTGCGCGAGAGCAAGGCCTTGTACGACAATCTCTACCCAACACGTATTGTCGTTGGCAGATTAGAGGATAACCCACATTCTGTCAAAGTCGCCGAGATATTTGCAGAACTACTGCGATCTGGAGCATACAAAGAAGATGTGCCCGTGCTATTTATGGGAACTACCGAAGCCGAAGCGGTAAAACTCTTTGCAAACACATACTTGGCTCTTCGTGTAAGTTATTTTAACGAGCTGGATACCTACGCAGCAATCAAGGGACTTGACACTAAAGCGATTATCGAGGGCGTAGGTCTCGACCCTCGCATCGGCACTCACTACAACAATCCATCGTTTGGCTACGGTGGCTACTGCCTGCCTAAGGATACAAAGCAGTTGCTCGCTAACTACCAAGATGTGCCACAAAATATGATGACGGCAATTGTCGAGAGCAACCGTACTCGCAAGGACTTTATCGCCGACCAGGTGCTAACCAAGGCTGGCTACTACTCTTATAGTTCGAATAGCGACTACGATAAAAGCAGCGAGCGCGAGTGCATTATCGGCATCTACCGCCTCACGATGAAGTGCGACTCGGACAACTTCCGCCAGAGCGCCGTGCAGGGCGTGATGAAGCGCATCAAGGCCAAAGGCGCAAAGGTTATCATCTACGAGCCAACGCTCGACGATGGCACAATGTTCTTCGGCTCGGAGGTCGTGAACGACCTTGCTCGCTTCAAGAATGAGAGCCACGCCATCATCGCCAACCGCTACGACCCTACCCTCGACGACGTCGCCCCAAAGGTCTACACCCGAGATATTTTTAGAAGAGATTAGGAATTTATATTAGGTGATATCTACTACTAGTAACAACCCGACAACAAGCAATCGAACTAAGCAAGGTGTCTTGTGGGCTGCAATAGATAAGTTTGGCATCGTACTATTGCAATTTATCATCAACCTTGTATTAGCAAGATTACTCACACCCGATGATTTCGGCTGTGTGGGTATGATTATGATTTTTGTGGCTGTGTCGCAAACGCTTATAGATGGCGGATTTGCCTCGGCGCTAATTCAGAAGGTCAATGCCTCGCAAACGGATTACTCAACTATTTTCTATTGGAATATCCTATTCTCTTGTCTGCTCTATCTTGGAATTTTCCTTGCTGCGCCGTGGGTGGCAGAGTTCTTTAGAATTGAGGCTCTTGAGGGTCTGCTGCGTGTTTTAGGAGTTGTAGTTATTATCAATGCTCTGACCCTTGTGCAGCGTACAATATTGCGTAAAGCCATAAATTTCAGGGTTATAGCGATTGTTGATATCCTCTCATGTGGCGCATCAGTGGCGGTGGCTATCTATATGGCGTATAGGGGTTGTGGTGCTTGGAGTATTGTGGGTATGCAGTTGTCAAATGCGCTTCTTTCCACGATACTATTTTGGAGTATGTCGAAATGGCGACCTATACTCACATTTTCTGTGGCAAGTTTCAAGTCGCTATTTGCATATGGTGGGTATCTTCTTATTGCGAGTATAATGCAGGATGTCTGTACGCATATTCAGGGAGTGGTCATAGGTCGTAACTTCTCGGCAAGTCAAACAGGTCTATATGCTCAGGCTAAGAAGATGGACGAGGTGGCAAGTACGACTTTACCATCGCTTCTATGTCAAGTATTCTTCCCTCTATACTCTGAACTTCAAGATGATAAGGAGAAACTTCGTAGTATGCTAAGTGGTAATATGCGAATGATATCATTCATCATATTCCCGCTTATGATGCTTCTTATTATCTTTGCTAACCCTGTCTTTGTCCTCTTGTATGGAGATAAGTGGGTGGATGCTGTGCCATACTTCCAGGTGCTATGTATAGGAGGCTTCTTCTCGGCTCTTTATAACTTCAACTACTATGCCGTAGCTGCTGTAGGTCGTAGCAAGGCACTATTTTATTGGGGATGTTATAAGTGGGGCACATTGTTACTGTTGCTACTTGTAGGTGCGCAGATAAGTATGATGGGGGTGCTTGTCGCTATGGTATTGAGTTGTGCAAATATATATGTTACAAATGCTTTCTTGGCGCAAAAGTATATCGGTTATAGACTTACAGCGCAGATTAGGGATGTCTTGCCAGTATTGATGTGCACGCTTGCTACAGGTGCGATAACATATTTGCTCTATAGGCATCTTGTTATTAATTGGGTTGTTTGTGGATTGTTATTTATGGCGATATACCTTGCTATGGCATATATGCTACAACTCAAGGCATTTAAGGATGCTGGTCAGTTAATTTCAAAATTAATTCGTAAGCGAGGATGATAGAGGCGAAACTACAGCAAGAGTTGCGTGAGCGTTTTAACCCCGAAGGCTCACTACTTCGCAGGCAGCAGTTGCGAATGTTGGAGATATTGCTCTATGTCGATAAGGTGTGCAAGGAGCATAATATCCGCTATTGGCTTAGTTCGGGTACGCTGTTGGGTGCTGTGCGTCACGGAGGCTTTATCCCTTGGGATGATGACCTCGATATCGAGATGCTTAGAGAGGATTACGATAAGTTTATCAAGGTGTTTAAGGATAACGATGACTTTGCCCTGCAGACCCATAAGAACGATAGGTATTTTTTGCTACCATTTGCCAAGATTAGAGATAAGCACTCTGTTATTGAGGAACTTGGTAATAATGAGAACTATAGGCTCCGCGGCATATTTATAGATATATTTTGTCTTGAGAAGTCGCCCCGTTTTGCCTATGTTGCCTTTGGTGGTTTATTGTATTTTCTGCAGAGGTTGCAAAAACAGGCCTATGGCAAGTGGGCGCTGCGCATAATAACTCTATGTAAAAAACTATTTTATGGGTCAGTTGCGGTGCTTAAACCGTTGCTTAAATGTTTCCCGAATAGGAGATTACATCACGCCTATGGATGTGGACCAAGATGGAGACATAGAAATATTGAGGATATTTTACCTGTTGCGAGTGTAGAGTTTGAGGGATACCAATTTCCAGCACCTTATAATGTAGATGCCTATTTAAAGCAGATGTTTGGAGATTATAATAACCTCCCGAATTTAGATAAGTTAAGAGTACACATCTCGGA
The DNA here is from genome assembly GCA_045633525.1 of Alistipes sp. GTDB lineage: Bacteria > Bacteroidota > Bacteroidia > Bacteroidales > Rikenellaceae > Alistipes. The sequence goes on from JAZQYM010000005.1 coordinate 10,232, forward strand.
CTGTACCTTTTACGACCACCAATAGTAGTCATACAACTTAAATGGTAAATGCTAATGCGTATTGTATTCTTTATACTATCACCGCTTTTAACCTTTCTCTACTCGTGCTTTGATTTAAATAAAAGGACGAGCCAAATTGTATTTGTGTTATTTTTTGGACTGTTTGGTTATTGTCACACATTTAGCGATATGCGTGCCGATAGCTATCGTAAGTACGAATCATTTACGCAATACTATACGATGGATTTTGATAATGTCATCGAGAGTCTAACAACGGGCGAGTCAAAGGATATCTTTGAACCTCTGCTATATTGTGTGGTTAAGAGTTTTAGCAACGACCCTCACATAATGATGATGATAGTAGGTCTGTTGGGCGGTTTCTTCTATATGCTTGTGGTTAAGCGTTTTCTGCAGGATAGAAGAATGCGGTATACAGTGCCTATTGTCATACTTCTTGCCTTTATGGTTATAGAATCTAATATCCCCTTAATGGGAGGTATTCGAAACTTCTGTGCCTTTCCGCTCTTTATGTATTCGTTAATCAGTGTACTCATAGATAATAAAAAGAGGTGGATAATAGGACTGTTGTTAACGCCGTTAATCCATTTTAGTTATATCATTGTTGTCGCAGTGGCATTGATAGTATGGCTTATTAAACTTCCGAATGGCTTGCTACACTATCTTGCTGTGCTTAGTTGTGTGATGTCGCTATTTTTGGATACAAGTTCCTATGGTGATGTGGTGGATAATATTGTAGGGTCCTTGGATAACGAGTCTATTGCAAACCGTATAGACCATTATAGCGATGAGGATACTGAGGAGCATTTTAACGACTCTCTAACGACGAGGTTAACGCGCGTAAATAACAAGATTAGCGCTGTATATATAGCGATACTGCTGTCGTATATATATATCAATCGTAGGAGACTTAACCAGACGCAGTATGAACTGAAGATATATAATCGTGTGCTGTTTTTTATTACCTTCAGTTTCGCTCTCATCTCCTTTTCGGTCGTAGGACAGAGGTATGTCTACATAGCGTTGGTATTACTTTACCTCTATTTGTTGAATTTATACCAACGAAATCCAAATACTAAAGTGACTAAATTTATATATGCGATGCCGATAGTTTTCATCGTGCATATTGCGTGGTCACTTTATAATTGTTATTGTAATGTGGGGTTTGATATCGTATATCAACCACTGCTATTTTTGATATATTAAGCATCAGAGTATGAAGATTCTTCAGGTTATCACACAATCCGAATTGGGAGGAGCGCAGACAGTTGTTGTCCAGTTAGCCAATAAATTATCTGAATCTCACGATGTTATATTGGTTGCAGGACAGGGTGATGGTAAGATGTGGGAGTTGGTAAACGAAAATGTTATCAAGGAGAGATGTCATCATCTACAACGTTCCATATCACTAAAAGGTGATTTACTGGCCGCAATAGAACTACGCAGACTTTATAAAAAGTATAAGCCAGATGTTATCCACCTTCACTCATCTAAAGCAGGTACGCTCGGCAGGTTAGTCTTCCCAGCAAAGAAGGTGGTCTATACTGTTCATGGCTTCGACTCTATACGACTCGCTTTTAGGAAATTTTTACCTATCGAGCGTCTACTACAACGAAGATGCAGCGCTATTGTTGGCGTTAGCAACTACGATGAACAAAATATGCGTTCTGAGAAGATAACGCGCAACGTAGCAACTATTCACAACGGCATACAACAACCCGATAGTAACGGCATTGACAAGTTAGAGATATTTGAGCGATATGCAAAGGTTATTCTTTGTATTGCAAGGTTACAGGCGCCCAAAGATCCACACCTCTTTATCGAGACTGCGCGCCTATTGCCACAGTACGGCTTTATATGGATAGGCAATCAGGAGTCGGTGGAGCATCTGGGAGATATACCAGCCAACTGCCACTTTCTGGGTAATATGGTCAATGCCGGAGCATATTGCGCACAGGCAGACCTTCTTATGCTCCCATCCAACTACGAGGGACTACCTATGGTGATTATCGAGGCCATGAGCTTTGGAAAACCTATTGTAGCATCAGATGTAGGTGGCATAAGCGAGATTGTGCGCAATGATATAAATGGCTACACCCTACCAAACCAGCCAGAGCTATTTGCACAAAAGATAGATAGTATACTTACAGATAGCAACCTCTACGCACAGATGTCACAAAACTCTTTGAATATATTCAACAAAGAACTTACCATTGAGCGAATGGTTAATGGCTATCTCGATATATACAATACTATTAACTCATAACAAAGCATAGCATTAAGGCTCAGAATATAGATGAAGAATGTGTTTCTTTCACTCGTAAAGACTGCAATAACTGGCCAGGCGGCTACACTTAACAGTGTGCCTGAATGGGACAAGATATACACTATGGCGGCCCAGCAGGGTGTCTTGGCATTAGTCTTTGATGCAGTGTCTACATTGCCTATCAAGCAACAGCCGCCAAGGGCATTGAAGATGAAATGGATTGCCTCAATAGCGAACATCGAAGGCAGATACAACTACCAAAAGAAGACGGCGATGGAGCTCGCCGAGCAGTTCCATAAGAGTAACATAACGACCTTTGTATTAAAGGGCTTCGCCATTGCAGGTTACTATCCCAGACCTGATCACCGCGAATGCGGAGACCTGGACTGCTTCCTCGGTGCGGATTACGAAAAGGGTAATCAGGTGGCTGAGCAGATGGGTGCGAAGGTAACGCGCGAATACTACAAGCATTCGATTATCGTATACCGCAAATTGATGGTCGAGAATCACCAATTTTGCATCGCCATTCGCGGTAGTAGAGACCTCAAAGAGTTCGAGCGACATCTTGAAAGCACGATATCCAAAGGAGCAACAAAGATAGATGACAGCCACCTTATTAAGCCCTCTGCCGATTTCAATGCGCTCTTTATCACCACGCATGCAATGACGCACTTCCTTGTTGAGGGCATCAAACTGCGCCATATATTGGATTGGGCGGTGTTGTTGAAAGCGGAGCAGCATAATATCAATTGGACGGAGTTCTATCAGTGGGCGGACAAGATGCATCTTACACGATTTGCCGATGCAATGACGGCTATATGCGTAGAGCACTTTGGCTTGCAGGTCACCAATCCTGCTATTCACACCTCGTCGCCATACGCTGAGCGTATCTTACTCGATACAATACAAAATAGCGAGGGCATTCACAACAAGGGCTATTCCGCATGGAAAAGCCGCTTTATGCAGGTCCGCAATAGGCTATCTTTCGCGTGGAAGTATCACAAAATCTACCAAAAGAGCCTCATTGTAGAGCTTACGAAGAGTATCTTTGCATTCCTTTTCGAGAGGCATCCAAAACTATAAAATTACAATGAAGAGACTTATTTCCGTTTTGGTGATGGCAATGGTCATCCTATTTGCTAGTGCACGGGTAGTTGTGCATGCCCAGACACAAGGATATAGCATTATCATCGACGAGCAGAGTTTTGTGCCAGTGCAGACAGATTTTGCGGTGGGCGTTCCCATTGATAAGATTGGCAAAGACACCTCTAATCGTCCTTGCGCTCGTCTTAAGATACATATCAATCGTATGACAACCGAGGATATTGAGGCTCTGCAATTCCGCACCGTGGGTGGCAGTGTGGTTGTTATGCGACAGGTGGTAGCCTCTGAGGGTGATGGTCTTATCGTTGAGCTTACCGCTAAGCAGCATACGCGCTTCTTCTTCCGTCATCCAAAGTATGGCGACTCGAACGAGGTGTCGCTAAATTTGGAGGGAGATAAGGAGTACAAGCTATCGGCTGAGCTGTGTATCTCCTACCCGATCTTCATCAGTAGCAATGTTGTAGATGCCGAGGTCTATCTCGATGACAACTACAAGGGTCGCACCAACGATCGCTACACGCTTACGGTGATGGATATTATACCTGGTAGCCACACCTTGAAGATTCAGCATGGCTCGGCAGTTGTCGAGCAACAGATTGAGGTTACGAGCACCAACCTCTATTTTCGCTTGGATGTAGACATCGCAAATGCCCTACCTCAGTATGTAGTATTCGAGGTATCGCCGCGAAATGCAGTCGTTATCATCGATAAGAAGAGCTATGTTCCCGACACCGATGGAGGCATACAGACCACACTGTATAATGGCACATACAACTATGAGGTTATCGCCAAGAATTACCACAGCGAGAAGGGTACATTTTTGGTTAGTGGCGAGAAGGTCGAGAAGCAAATAACCCTAAAGCCTACATTCGGTTGGTTGTCTATAGTGGAAAATGGCACACTACTAAATGCCAGCATATATATCGACGACAACCTTATCGGCACAACCCCTATCAACCGACACGCCCTTTCCAGCGGAGAGCATCATATACGCATTATTAAGAGTATGTATAAGACATACGAGGACTACATAACAATCAATGAGGGAGAGGAGAACAAATACACCACCACGTTAACCGCTGATTTTGCAAATGTAACACTCACCTCGAACGCTGGAAGCAATATATATATTAATGGTGAATATAGGGGCAAGTCGCCATGGACAGGCGTATTGGCTGCTGGAACATATATCTTCGAAGCAAAGAAAGAGGGTCATACCACAACTACTATCTCCAAGAATATAGGCTCCGAGCCTGCCAATCAGAGCTATACACTCGATGATCCTAAGCCTATTATGGGAACTATTAATGTGACCTGCTCGCCTATTAAGGTTGAGATCTTAGTAGATGATGTTGCCGTGGGCTACACCCCCCTAAGACACAACCTAATTATTGGCAAACATAGTGTAACGCTTCGCAAAGAGGGCTATCAACAATATACTCAAACGGTGAATGTTTCAAAGGATGATGTTATCGATATAAACGCTACACTTCAGGAGGTCAAAGAGTCAAGTTATGAGCCTAAGTTTAACAATGATCTGTCATCATCTGATGATTTTGAGTTTTCTATTGGCGAGGTGACGGAGGAAATCGAAGAAGAGGAGATCTTCTTCACCGTAGAGGAGATGCCTAAGTTCCGTGGTGGCGGTCTTCCTGAGTTCCGTAACTGGGTGCAGCAGAACGTAAAGTATCCACAGATTGCTCTTGAGAATGGTATCCAGGGTAACGTGGTTGTTCAG
>JAZQYM010000006.1:0-30439 GCA_045633525.1 Alistipes sp.
AGGTTCCACCTCTTCCCATTCCGAACAGAGAAGTTAAGCTCACTAACGCCGATGGTACTGCCTATTTAGGTGGGAGAGTAGGTAGCCGCCTCTTCAAGCCAAGTCATTGCGACTTGGCTTTTTTTTTGTTTATAAGCCAAGTCGAAATGCTTGACTTGAAGAGCCGGCTTAGCCGGTCATATTTACATTCCACCCCAAACCCCTCCTTTGGTAAAGGAGGGGCTTGTTGCAAACCTATGGTTTGCCACCTTCGGTGTGGGGAATGCTGGGGATAGTGGGGATAGTGTGTATTCTGGGTTTGTTGTCTATGCTGCAAGATTGAAATGGCAAGGGCTTATTGTAAACCTACGGTTTGCCACTGCACGATACCTGATGCACTCTCTGCAAAAATCAAGAGGAGCAAGATTTAGTGCTATATGCAAAAAGGAAAACAATAGGAGCAAATCAGACTGCTCCTTTGAAGAGGCAACTACCTACTCACAGTCTATATTAGTAATACCATTGACGTAGGTGAGCTTAACAGCTCTGTGTAACAGAGGATAATCGTGCAAGTCGAGAGCAGAGGGAATCTATTCACTATGCCGAGACGCCGCCGATTTAAGCCGAGAAAAGATTGCGAAGCAATCCTCGGCAAGTTAAGCTTATTAGTTAATCCTATTACATTAAACCCCTCCTTTGGTAAAGGAGGGGCTTGTTGCAAACCTACGGTTTGCCACCTTCGGTGTGGGGGATGCTGGGTATAGTGTGGATAGTGTGTATTCTGGGTTTGTTGTCTATGCTACAAGATTGAAATGGCAAGGGCTTATTGTAAACCCACGGTTTGCTATCTTCGGTGTGGGGATGCTGGGGATAGTGGGGATACTGTGGATGTTAGGGAGAGTATGAAACTGGTTATACTGGGACAATGTGTTTTTTTCTGGGCGATATTTTGCTGTCACTGGCCAAGGTAATCGATAAGTACTAAGGTTACTAAGAAGCCCCCCATAGGTTTTTTGGGGGGCTAAGTAACTTTTTAGTCTATCTCTTATTTGTTCTGCGTACTCGGAGTAGACGTCTATCTCTTCGTTGAAGCGCGGAGACCCTCGATGACGCTGTGGGTGAAGCCTGCAGCTTCCATGGCGTTGAGACCCTTGATAGTCAGACCTCCCGGGGTGGTGACGCGGTCGATTTCGGCTTCGGGGTGGCTCTTGTTGCTCTCAAGTATATCTACTGCACCGCGGAGGGTTTGCATCACTATATGTTTGGCTTCGTCGGCGCGGATGCCGAGCTCTACGCCGCCCTCCATAGCTGCGCGGATGTAGCGTAGCGCGTAGGCTATGCCACACGAAGCAAGCGATGTGGCTGCGGGCATGGCGCTCTCATCGATAAGCATCGCCTTGCCAAGCTCGTTGAAGATATTGAGTAACTGGTGGTCCATACTCTCTGTTGAGCGTGCAGAGCATAGGAAGGTCATACTGCTCATCGTAGCGATAGCTGTATTAGGCATAATAAGGTATGTGGCAGGGAGTATGCCATTGCCCTTATCGAGCCACTTGCTAAGCTGTGCGATATCCAAGCCACCGACCATAGAGGCTACGGCTTGGCGCGAGTAGTCGAGGTGGGGTTTAATCTCGTTGAGTACCTCCTCCACCTTCCAAGGCTTTACTGCAAGCACCACGATATCGGATGCAGTGGTTATGGCGCAGTTATCGGTCGAGGTCTTTATCTCGGGAAACTCCGCTTTTAAAGCATCGAGCTTTGGGAGCGAGGGGTTTGAAACATATATATTGGATGTTGGAATAAGGCTACCCTTAGCAAGTCCGCGTGCAAGAGCTCCGCCCATATTGCCAGCACCTATTACAGCTATCTTCATACGCAATGGTAAATAGTCTATTTTTTCCAATTCCAAGGGAATAGTCTTCGAACAAACTCCTTCCAGAAACTGCGGCGTAGGCGCTTAAGTTGTCGCTTTGAGTTATTATCCGATAGCGACTCCTCGTACTCCTCCTCTCCCTTCGATTTGTTATTAGTAGCGTTCTTTAGTATTCGCAGAGTTAATGTAATACAGAGGGCTGTTGCTAAGAAGATAAGGTAGTATCTCGCAAAGCCAAAGTTAGCGCCACTGAGGTTGCCTACGGTGGCGATAATGCAAGTTAGTGCCGCACCTGATATAGCGCCACCATTTATCCAAGGACGACCCTTGGCATGGCGGACCTTGTCGTTCCACAATCTTGAGCCGAGTGACTTGCGAGGCATATTGCACCACCATAACTGGGTTAAGTAGAGACCCGAGGTGATGGCTATAATCCAACCACCCTTAGTGCTCCAGCCTGCGATGGTGGCGATAATACCCACGGTTATTGCAACTGCAGCAAATAGCTTTAAGTGGAAGATGACTATTCTACGGTCGTGAAGGAAGATGCGTTCGTCCTCCTTATTACTCATATCGAGTGGGCGGAAGAGTGCCTTGTTGTCTTGCTCTGTACCTTCATTTTTGCCCTTCTCCTTACTTGGTTTTGGTCGGTCTATTTTGAATGTCTTTGTAGCAGAATATACCTCCTCGCGATCGCAGTTGTAGATGCTGATTGTTAGCTTGTTATCCACAACAACCTCCTCGTCGCAGTAGAATGCGTTGATAATCTTCTTGCCGTCGGTGCGAAGGATATGTTGTGCCACCTCCTCAACCGTGTCGTAGTCATTGAGGTCGATAGACCATAGAGGTGTCTCCTCGTACTTTGCCATAGGGAAGTATCTATCGATGCCCTCGTTCTCGCCGTCGAGTTCGAAGAGGTTGAACTTGCCATTGCGAATGGTGTGTGGAAGCACTCGGCTATATGTTGTGCTCTTATCCTCGAGGTCGTGAGTGGTGCAGCTAATAAGGATTAGCGTACCCTCGATATTCTGTACATTAAATTTCTTCATATATATGTCGTAGTTATTAATGTCGATTACTTAACGATTATCGCATTTATTATGCGGTGTCCTGAGCGGGTGTTGAGCAGTGTCATCAGCTCGTCGCGGCGGAAGAATATCTCCTGGCGTGCTACGGACGATGAGATGCCCACATATAGGATGCCCTGCTTAAGCTCAAAGGTGTGTGTAAGCGAGGCAATATGCGCTCCCACTACCTCTTGCCACAGGTCGGGAAGTCTGCCCTCAGCGAGTTTACGAGCAACGTAGGGTCGCTCGAAAAATTCGCGTAGGATATCGCCTACAAGTACTGGCTCGGTGCGTTTCATAGTGTTGTAGCTTTGCCGTTAGAGATGCTGAATAACTGATACTTAACCTCGGCATCGCCAAGGGTGCGCTCCAAGCGGTGCTTGTTGCAGTCGGTGATAAGAATCTGACCAAAAATATCGCCTCCTACGACTCTTAACAATTGTGCTACACGGCGCATATCGAGCTTGTCGAACAGATCGTCAAGAAGGAGTATCGGACGCTCGTTGCAGTGCTCGGTAAGTAGCGTGTACTCAGCAAGTTTAAGTGCTATAAGGAAGGACTTTTGCTGTCCCTGTGAGCCATACTTACGAAGAGGGTAGTCGCCCATTGTGAAGATTACATCGTCGCGGTGAATACCCGAGGTGGTGTGCTCGTTTACAAAGTCCTTCTGGCGCGATGCAAGCAGAAGTTCCATAAGGGATGACTCCTGTAGCTCGCTCTTATATGTTATGCCGATGCTTTCGCGCTCCTCCGATAGTAGTGCATAGTAGCTCTCCACCAAGGGGCGTAGTCGCTCCACAATCTCACTACGGCGGTTATAGATGATATCTGCTGATGCAGCGAGCATACTATCGTAGATAAGCAACATCTCCTCCGAAGGGGAATTTTTAAGGAGTTTGTTGCGCTCCTGAAGAGCTGCGTTATAGCGAATTAGTGCCGCCATATAGTTGCGGTCTATCTGCGAAATAAATCTATTTAGATATCTTCTGCGCTCCTCTGCCGAGTCGCTGATAAGAGCCGAGTCGGCTGGCGATACGATAACAATAGGGATATGTCCCACGTGGTCCGAAAGCTTGTCGTACTCCTTGCCGTTACGCTTTAGAGTCTTACCTCCACGGCGTGCATAGCTACATAGAATATCCTCCTTGCGCTCGCTGTCGGAGGTGAACTTGCCCTCGGTTAGGAATGCCTCCTTGCCGTGCATAACGCACTGAGAGTCAGGAATGGTGCTTAGTGAGCGCGCCATTGCAAGAAAGTGTACGGCATCCAATATGTTTGTCTTGCCCGCACCATTGTCACCCACAAAACAGTTGATGCCGTCCGAGAGATTTAACCTTTCGTCGGCGATATTCTTGAAGTCTATAATGGTGAGAGTCTCGAGTTTCATATTGGTACTACACTATATTTTTGCAAATATACACAACATATTTCGGTTGTGCAATAGTTTTCTATGTTTTTTAATGTTACAAATGTGTCGATATTTTGTGTGGGGGTATAGTTTAAAATTGGACAATATACGAACTGTGAAAATGTGGCGTTGAGATAGTTTGAAAAGATTAAATTAAGAGTATAGACGCTACTTTTTTTGATTGGGGTTTTGTATATCGGGCAAATATTTATATATTTGCAGATTAAATATTATTTCGGACTATGATTGACAATATGAATAGATTTAAACGCTGGAACAACATTGTGGGATGGGCGGTCTTTTTTATCGCTACGCTATCCTATCTGTTGACCATGGAGCCTACAACAAGTTTGTGGGATTGTAGCGAGTTTATCGCGACCTCGTATAAGTTGGAGGTAGGTCACCCACCAGGGGCGCCGCTCTTTATGATGTTGGCGCGTTTGGCGTCGATGTTAGCACCATCGCCAGAGAGTGTGCCGATGATGATTAATGCGATGAATGCTGTGGCCTCGGGCTTCTGTATCCTCTTCCTCTTCTGGACCATTACGCATCTTGCTCGTAGAATTACGGGGGTTGGTAGGGGTGAGCAGATGTCGCTTAGCAATATGGTTCTTGTTCTTGGCGCAGGTGCTGTAGGAGCCTTGTCGTATGCCTATACCGATACGTTTTGGTTCTCGGCTGTCGAGGGTGAGGTGTATGCTCTTTCATCGATGTTTACAGCGTTGGTGGTGTGGTTGATGCTTAAGTGGGAGGAGAATGCGCACCGTGCAACCTCTATGCGCTGGATTGTCTTTATCGCCTACCTTATGGGTCTCTCGATAGGTGTGCATATTCTTAACTTGCTCACTATTCCTGCGTTGGTTATGATCTACTTCTTCCGTCGCTATGAGTATCGCTCGGCAAAGGATTATTTCCTTAAGATGTGCTTGGCTCTTGTGGTGTCGTTGGTGATATTGGGAGCTATAAATGGCGTGATCATTCCTTACACTGTGGCTTTGGGCGCAGCGGTAGATACCTTTGCGGTGAATAGCCTCGGGTTGCCTGTGAATGTGGGTATGGTTGTCTTTGTGGTTGCGGTATTTGCCTTGCTTGGATACTTAATTCTCTTTACTCACAAGCGTGGATATAGGGTACTTAACACTATTACCATGGCGGTGACGGTGATATTGATTGGTTTCTCGTCATACGCCTCGGTCTCTATTCGTGCAGCGGCAAACCCTCCTATGAACTCGAACGATCCATCTACGCCACACAAGCTACTTAGTCTGCTTAATCGCGACCAGTATGGTGATCGTCCGCTGTTGGTAGGTCCATACTACTCGGCGATGCCTCTGCCTCTTGTGGAGCCTAACTTCGACTACACCTCGGAGGATGAGTATCTGCCTACGGGTAACTACAGCGCAAAGAGTATGATGTGGTTAAACCCTAAGACGGGTAAGTATGAGGAGCGCGAGATATTCGACGGATATATCTATCCTAAGGAGGCTAATCGCATCCTGCCACGTATGTGGTACTACTCGCGTAGGGCAAACTATGAGGATGGCTGGATTGATATGAAGGATGGTCATGCCTCGGTGCTTGTGGAGTCTGAGGAGGCTGGCGATTGGTATGAGCCTACGGCGATGGAGGATATAAACTTCTTCCTAAGCTACCAGATGGGTGATATGTTCTGGCGCTATTTTATGTGGAACTTTGTGGGTCGTCAGGATGATAACCAACTACAGTCGGATGCGCACAATGGCATCTATCTCAATGGTGGTTGGCTCTCGGGTATCGATGCCTTGGATAAATACTACGTAGGTCCACGCACAATGTTGCCTTCGGAGGCAGAGAACAACCCTGCGCACAATGCCTACTTCTTCCTGCCGTTGTTGCTTGGCTTGTTAGGCTTAATATATCAGCTCAATGTGGACTGGCGCAACTTCTTGGTGGTGAGCTTGCTCTTTGTGATGATGGGTGTGGCGCTTGTTGTCTACTTCAACACCGCCCCTGATGAGCCTCGTGAGCGAGACTACGTATATGCTGGTGCATTCTACGCCTTTAGCATCTGGCTCGGCTTGGGTGTTATGGCAATCGGTGATATCTTTATCTCGCTTGTTAAGCGACTCTTTAAGCAGAGTAATAGAGCCGTTCTTTCGGCATCGGTGGTGGCTGTGTTAATGTCGGTAAGTGTGCCAGTGGTGCTTGCAACGGAGAACTGGGATGATCACGACCGCTCGGATCGCTATGTGGCTCGCGATATTGGTCGCAACTACCTAAATACCGTGCCAAAGAATGGTATTATCATCAACTATGGCGATAACGATACCTTCCCATTGTGGTACTGCCAGGAGGTAGAGGGTGTACGTCCTGATGTGAGAGTTATGAACTCCTCGTATCTTGGTGGCGAGTGGTATATCGACGAGATGAAGCTCGCAGCTAATGAGGCTGATGGCGTGCCATTCACTATCCCAACCGAGAAGTATAGCTTCGTAAACGACTGGACGCTGATTGCAAATCCTATTGATGTGCTTGATACGGATAGGGCGCGAAAGCTTCGTGCAGAGCGTCGTCGTATCGAGAGTGAGGGGTATTATCAGATTGCCTATGTTGATATTTCGGGTCGTGAGAGTGTACTTGCTGGTACATATCACGATATCTCTAAGATGATTGGCGAGAGCCAGCAGCTAATGTCGGAGTATCAGCCATATCTCGAGCAGTATATCTCTCGTGGCGATACTGCATCTGATGGTTTCTATGGTGTCTACAGAGAGTATATGAAGGCGCAGTCTATCCTCGATGCTATCGTGAGCGACGATCTCTTTATGGAGGACTACGACGTGATGGAGGCATACTGGATGTATAACGACGAGATTGCTGAGTGCGATATGTTGCTTAGCGACGCTATACGTCTCTTTATCTCAGACGAGCCTATGAGGCTTGCTATCAATGCGGGTCGTTTGTATGTCTTGGGTGAGGGTGAGACAATACCTATTGATGAGCGTACGGAGGATTACCGTATGGTGGGTAAGTTAAAGTCGAAGGTGGATAGCCACTTCGATGGCTTGGATAGCGACTACATCCTTGCTGCTCGCAACTATGTGATCCCTGTCAACAAGGAGAATCTCTTGGCTTCGGGACTCCTCGATGAGAACGAGATTGAGTATGCCGACGATGAGGTATATATCTCGCTTGCTGGTAAGTCTATGCTTACGAAGGATCATCTTATGATGCTCGATTTGTTCGCTAACTTCGACTGGAAACGCCCACTATCATTTACCCAGGCGCACCTTATGAAGGATTACGGTATTGTGGATTATGCTCGTTTCGATGGCTACGCATATACCTTCGTGCCTATCTATACACGCTACCGTTCGGGCTCGGAGACTGGTTATTTGGATGCCGATAAGCTCTATCCGCTCTTTATGGGCAACGATAAGAGTGTGGAGCCATTGTACTTCGGTAATATCGCTGGGGAGGGTGTGTTGGTAGACCACTTTGTGCGTTACAATATCTCGGCATCGCGCACTCGAGAGAACTTCGCTCGTGTGGCTACTGAGTTCCTACGCCGTGGCGCAGAGGAGGATGTTGTAAAGGCTGAGCAGCTCTTGGATCGCGGTCTTGCGGTATTGCCATCTGAGAAGATTGGCTTCTCGCATAGCAACACGATGCCATATATCCGTGGCTATTATACTGTTGCTAACTACTATCTTACTGGTGCTATCGAGGAGCTTGATGCGGCAAGCCAGATGCTTGAGTCGATGCTCGAGATCGAGATACCTATCGAGGAGGGCTTGGATAACTTTGCCTACTTCTACACACTCTCGGATGCTGTTGCTCAGTATCACCCTATGGCAAAAGAGCAGGGTTGCGATTTGACAGAGGTTGACACTCTTCTTAACCGTAGTGATAAGTTCTATGCTAAGGCAGAGGAGGGTTATAACAAGGGCGACAAGCTCGCAGCGGAGTATATCAAGAATAGAGGGGAGTGGGTTGCCTACTACTTGCAGTTTGCTACCTACGATAGCTTCTCTATGACAATCAGCGATAAGCTATATAACGCTATGCTCGATATTATAGAGACCTTGGATGCTACTCACATGTATGCTGGTAGCTTCGAGTGGGTGGCTAATGGTGGCGATGAGGCTGGCTTGGTGAAGAATCCGCTTAACTTCGATAGCCTTGTTACTTGCTACCTAAATGCTGTGCGTGAGCTTACGCCAAGTGATATTGACGATCCGCAGATGGCACTTATGGAGGGTCATATTTGCAATATCTTCGAGATCTACGATGGTCTGCCACTTGGTCGTATCGTAAATGGCAGAAGCGACTTCGCGGAGTATGCTTTCGAGATGGAGGATTTCCTATCGCAGCCAGCACAGTATGATATCCTCAGTATTTATGGTAAGATTTAATCAAGGTTGGCGATACAACCCTCTATAAAATAAGAACAACGAATAACAAAAATAGATAATATGGAAAAGATTGTTTTGTATAATACGCTCACTCGTCGTAAGGAGACATTTGAGCCTATCAACCCTGAGCACGTAGGTATGTATGTTTGCGGTCCTACGGTTTATGGCGATCCACACTTGGGGCATGCGCGTCCTGCGGTGACCTTCGACCTTTTGTTCCGCTACCTACAGTCGTTGGGCTACAAGGTGCGATATGTGCGTAATATCACCGATGTGGGTCACCTCGAGCAGGATGCCGACGAGGGCGAGGATAAGATTGCTAAGAAGGCTCGCTTGGAGCAGCTTGAGCCTATGGAGGTGGCACACTACTACACTGAGCGCTACCGCGATGCTATGCGCGAGTTGGGCGTTAAGTCGCCATCTATCGAGCCACACGCATCGGGTCATATCATCGAGCAGATTGAGATGGTAAAGCGCATCCTCGATGCGGGCTATGCCTACGAGTCTAATGGCTCTATCTACTTCGATGTGGAGAAGTATAACAAGGACTACCGCTATGGTCGCCTCTCGGGTCGTAATCTCGACGATATCGTTACAAACACTCGCGAGCTTGATGGTCAGAGCGACAAGCACCACTCGTTTGACTTCGCCTTGTGGAAGAAGGCCTCTCCTGAGCATATTATGCGTTGGCCTTCACCTTGGAGCGACGGCTTCCCAGGCTGGCACATGGAGTGCTCGGCAATGAGTACAAAATACCTCGGCGAGCAGTTCGATATCCACGGTGGTGGTATGGACCTTATGTTCCCACACCATGAGTGTGAGATTGCGCAGTCTACCGCAGCCTTGGGTAAGGACTCAGCACGCTATTGGGTGCACAACAATATGATTACTATCAATGGTCAGAAGATGGGTAAGTCTTTGGGTAACTTCATTACTTTGGAGCAGCTCTTCAATGGTACACACCCAATTCTTGAGCAGGCATACACCCCTATGACCATCCGTTTCTTCGTGCTTCAGGCGCACTACCGCTCAACCCTCGACTTCTCGAACGAGGCGTTGCAGGCAGCAGAGAAGGGTCTTGACCGCCTTATGAAGGCTGTGGAGACTCTTGGTAAGCTTAAGCCAGCGGATAAGTCTACAGCTGATGTTGCTGAGTTGGAGCGCCGTTGTAAGGAGGCTATGGCAGACGATATCAACTCTCCAATGGTTATCTCAGCCCTCTTCGACTGGGTGCGTATCATCAACCAGGCTGCCGAGGGTGGTCAGTCATTCACTGCTGAGGATCTTGAGACCTTGAAGGCTATCGTAAACCGCTATGTATTTGATATCCTCGGTCTTCGCAACGAGAAGGCTGCAGATGCTGGTGGCAAGGATATGGTATCACCTCTTGTAGATATGCTTCTGAATATGCGTATGGAGGCTAAAGCAAACAAAGATTGGGCTACATCCGACAAGATTCGTGATAACCTCACAGCTATCGGCATCCGTGTTAAGGATCGTAAGGACGGTTTTGACTGGGAAATTGAGTAATTTCTTGTGAGTAAAGTCATCTGCTGGGCTCTTTTGGCGTCTGCCTTGTTTGGAAAATGCTCATTTACGCCGAGTAAACTCCGCTTTTCCAAACTGCGAGCAGCCTCAAAATAGCCTCAGCATATAACTTTACTGGAGGGGGGGAGTGTTTATGTTGGTGCGAACTCTCTAATCTCCTTAAATTCACTAACCTCACTAACAAAAAGGCATAGCCTTTTAACTATTACTAATTACTAATTACTAATTACTAATTGGTTAGTAAACGGACTGAATGGTTAACTTAGACCAAATAAATGAGTTAAAGGAGCGTGTGGCGAAACTCTCGGCATCGATAGATGTCGAGCAGCGCCGCATCGACCTGCAAAATGAGCAGGAGCGTACCGAGGAACCTAACTTCTGGGATAACCCTGACCAGGCGCGTAAGCAGCTAAAGCGCGTGGCTGAGATTAAGGCTGCGATAGATGACTATGAGGCTGCGGTGCGTAAGGTGGATGACCTCGACCTTTTGCCCGACTTCGTGGCTGAGGGTGTGCTCTCGGAGACGGAGGCTGAGGTTCAATACTCCGAGGCTCGGGAGGTTATAGAGAAGCTTGAACTTAAGCAGATGCTCTCGGGTAAGGAGGATAGGCTTGGTGCCATTATGGATATCAACGCTGGTGCTGGTGGTACTGAGGCGTTGGACTGGGCGCAGATGTTGATGCGTATGTACACCCGTTGGGGTGAGGCGCACGGCTACACCGTTAAGGTGGTGAACTATCAGGCTGGTGACGAGGTGGGTGTTAAGTCCTGCACCTTGGAGTTCGAGGGTGAGTATGCCTATGGCTACCTACGTAGTGAGAGCGGTGTGCATCGTATGGTGCGCCTATCGCCATTCAACGCCAACAATAAGCGTCAGACAACCTTCGTATCGGTATTCGTATCGCCTGCGGTGGATGATAGCATCGAGATAAACATCTCACCTGCCGATATCGAGTGGGATACATTCCGAGCAAGTGGTGCGGGAGGTCAGAATGTCAACAAGGTGGAGACAGCGGTGCGTCTGCGCTACCACGGCAAGGATGCTGAGACGGGAGAGCCTGTGGAGTTCCTTATTGAGAATATGGAGACACGCTCGCAGCTTAACAACCGCGAGAATGCGATGCGTATCCTTCGCTCGAAGCTCTATCAGCGCGAGTTGGATAAGCGTATGGCAACGCAGCAGGCATTGGAGGCAACTAAGAAGCGCATCGAGTGGGGATCGCAGATACGAAGCTATGTCTTCGATGATAGACGCGTGAAGGACCATCGTACTGGCTACCAGACCTCGAATGTGGATGCTGTGATGGATGGTGATATAGATGGTTTTATCAAGGAGTATCTCCTTCAATACTAAGTAATTGGCTATGCGAAGGCTGTTTGTGGTTGCGGTTGCAATGTGTATGGTGGTTGCCACCTACGCCCAGGAGGTGTTGGTGGGAGCTACAGATACGGCTGCCTATATGCCACTGCTACGCGATAAGCGTGTGGCGGTGTTGGCAAACCATACGGCTATGTATAGCGCAGAGGAGCATATTGTGGATATGCTCCATAGCGAGGGCATCAACCTCGTGGGTATCTTCGCCCCTGAGCACGGCTTTCGTGGTGCTGTGGAGGCGGGGGCAAAAGTCGAAAATAGCGTAGATGCTAAGACAGGCGTAGCTATATTGTCGCTATACAATGGTAATACTAAGCGCCCCTCGGATAGTGTGATGCGCTCGTTCGATGTATTAGTCGTAGATATGCAGGATGTAGGGTTGAGGTTCTATACCTATTATATATCTATGCTAAGAATGGTTGATGCTTGTGCCGACTTTGGGGTAAAGGTGGTGGTTCTCGACAGACCCAACCCAAATGGGCACTACATCGATGGTCCGATACTCGATATGAAGTATAAGTCGGGTGTGGGTTGGTTGCCAATACCCGTGGTGCATGGTCTTACTATGGGCGAGATTGCCCTTATGGCTATAGGCGAGGGCTGGGCTAAAGAGGCTGACTTGGAGGTGGTACGTTGTAGAAACTATACGCATAGCACCCACTATGAATTACCTATTTCGCCATCGCCAAACCTCCCTACGCAGCACTCGATATATCTGTACCCCTCGACCTGTCTGTTTGAGGGTACGGTGGTTAGCATGGGTCGTGGCACAGAGGCGCCTTTTGAACTCTACGGACACCCCGATTTCAAGGGTCGTGAGTTTGAGTTTACGCCGATGCCGAATGCCGGCTCGAAGAGACCGCCACACAGTGGTAGACTCTGCTATGGCGAGGATTTGCGCAGCCTCTCGAATGAGGATATATGGCGCGAAGGAGTTAATTTAGAGTATATTATCGATGCCTACCACGACTTGAATATAGGGGATAAGTTCTTTACTCCGATGTTTGAGAAGTTGATAGGCGTAGGCTATGTGCGCGAGAAGATTAAGGCGGGTCATACCGCAGAGGAGATAGAGGCGCAGTGGCAAGATGAGTTGGAGAGGTATAGAGTCTTAAGACGAGGCTACTTATTATACGAAGAATAAATGTAAAACAGTCAATAATAGAAGATTATGGGATTTTTTGATCTATTTAAGCGTAAGAAGAGCGAGGAGCCAAAGGTAGAGGTTGCAAAGCCTGTGGAGAGCGAGGCGCAGACGGTGGTTGAACCAGCTGCGGAGCAAGTTGCTGAGCCACAGCACGAGGAGCCAAAGGTGGTGGTTAGTGAGGAGTATGTGGTTACCACAACAGAGGATGTTGTTGTGGAGTCTGCGGAGAAGTCTGCAGTACCAGAGCCTGCACCTCAGGCTGTGGCTGAGCCTGCCCCTGCTGAGGAGGAGTATGAGGACGAGGAGATTGATGTTGAGGAGGAGCGCAAGGAGCTTGCCGAGGGTTTGGAGAAGACCAAGGAGGGCTTCTTTGGTCGCCTAAAGCGTGCTATTGCGGGTCGCTCGACTGTAGATGCTGATGTGTTGGATGACCTCGAGGAGGTGCTTATCACATCGGATGTAGGTGTGGAGACTACCGTGAAGATTATCAAGGCTATAGAGGAGCGTGTGGCAAAGGATAAGTATATGAATACTGCGGAGCTACACGGCATCCTACGCGACGAGATAGCAAAGCTTATGGAGGAGTCGCACCGCTCGACAAAGGACTTCGGTATCGAGGTTAAGCCGGGCTACCCATACGTTATGATGGTGGTGGGTGTGAATGGCGCTGGTAAGACCACAACGATTGGTAAGCTCGCAGCTAAGCTAACACGCGCGGGTCGCAAGGTATATATCGGTGCTGCCGACACCTTCCGCGCTGCTGCTATCGACCAGTTGGCGGTATGGGCTGAGCGCGCTGGTGCAACGATGGTGCGTCAGGATATGGGCTCAGATCCAGCATCCGTGGCATACGATACACTACGCTCGGCAGTGGCTAATGGTGCCGATGTGGTGCTTATCGATACTGCTGGTCGTCTACATAACAAGGTGGGTCTTATGAAAGAGCTTACCAAGATTCGCAATGTGATGGCAAAGGTTATCCCAGATGCTCCACATGAGGTGATGCTTGTTTTGGATGGCTCTACAGGTCAGAATGCCTTTGAGCAGGCGAAGCAGTTTACTGAGGCTACGCAGGTGACATCGTTGGCTATCACCAAGCTCGACGGTACGGCTAAGGGTGGTGTTGTGATTGGTATTAGCGACCGATTCCACATCCCAGTGCGCTATATCGGTATCGGCGAGGGCATCGACCAGTTGAAGATGTTTGACCGCAGAGAGTTTGTCCGTGCATTGTTTGGCGATAAAGAGTAGAATGTATGAGTACACGTAATATTATTGATGCAATCATCGAAATTGTTAGCAATAATCAGTATAATGTTAGAGCCTATGCTGTTGCTAATAATCGCGCAAATGCAGAAGGAGATGCTTTAGAAGATTATATCAAGGATGTGTTTGCGGGAACAATAAACTGTAATGATATACAATTGCGTGATGAGCAATTGTCAAGATGCTTCTCATATTTGGGTAATACGAATAACCCACCAGATATAATGATTAAAGGTGGAGATGCAATCGAGGTTAAAAAGATTACCAAAATTACATCGGGTTTAGCACTTAATAGTAGTTATCCAAAATCGAAACTCTATTCGAGCAGCCGTATGATAAATAAGGCTTGTCGCGAATGTGAAGAGTGGACAGAGAAGGATATGCTGTATGCTGTTGGTGTTGTAAATAGGGGATATTTGAAGTCTCTAATGTTTGTTTATGGTTGTGATTACTGTGCAGATAAAGAGACTTATGAGCGAATATTTAATGCTGTTAAGCGAGGTGTAAAGAGTATTAAGGGTGTAAAACTTGGCGAAACGAAGGAGTTGGGTCGAGTTAATCATGTAGATCCTCTCGGCATTACATATTTGCGTATGCGTGGAATGTGGCATATAGAAAGTCCATTCAAGGTTTTTGCACCATACTACAGAAATGAAGATGCGGATTTCAATTTTGTCGCTATAATCAACGAACATAAATATAGCTCATTTGAGAACAGGACAGAATTAGAGAGGTTGGAAAAAGAAAATGCTAATTTGAAGATTGTTGATGCGAGAATCAAGGATCCAAACAACCCTGCAAAGTTGATAAATGCTAAAGTAATTACTTATGCCTACACTATCACTGATTAGTCTTTTTTCAGGAGCGGGAGGTTTGGACCTGGGTTTCCATAAGGCTGGATTCACGACAATAGCAGCTAATGAATGGGATAAGAAGATTATCCCTACATTTCGTGCGAATTTCCCTCATGTTAATATGATAGAAGGAGATATTCGTAATGTTTTTTCTATTGAGTTCCCATTCAATGTAGATGGTATTATAGGTGGTCCTCCTTGTCAATCGTGGAGTGAGGCTGGCTCTTTGCGCGGAATAAAGGATGCGAGAGGACAGCTATTCTATGAGTATATCAGAGTGTTGCGAGATGTTAAGCCAGCCTTTTTTGTAGCAGAAAATGTGTCCGGTATGTTGGCTGCTCGACATTCAGAGGCGGTTGATAGCTTTATAAAGATGTTTGATGAAGCTGGATATAATGTTTATATGCAGATGCTTAATGCTAAGGATTTTAATGTGGCAGAAGATCGTTTGCGAGTATTTTATGTTGGTTTCAGAAAGGATTTGGGCGTAACTGAATTTAATTTTCCGACACCTCTTTCAGAGTCAATTACATTGAAGGATTGTATTTGGGATTTGAAAGATAGTGCAATACCTGCAAAGGAGAAGAATAAAACGAATGGTAGTGAGTGTGTTGTTCCAAATCACGAGTACTTCGTTGGATCATTTTCGTCAATGTATATGTCTCGTAATCGTGTTAAAGGGTGGGAAGATGTAGCCTTTACTGTTCAGGCAAGTGGTCGTCAGTGTCAGTTGCATCCCCAAGCTCCTAAAATGGTTAAGGTGTCCAAAGATGTACATAAATTTGTTGAAGGACACGAGTCGTTGTATAGGCGAATGAGTGTTAGAGAGGTGGCACGAGTGCAAGGCTTCCCTGATGATTTCAAGTTTATATACGACGATGTAGACTATGGATATAAAATGGTTGGCAATGCTGTCCCTGTAAATCTTGCTTACCATTTGGCAGTGCAGATAAAAGATATGCTAACAAAGATACATTATATATAAAGTGAAAAAGATCAATATTATAACCCTTGGATGTTCAAAGAATACTGTTGATAGTGAGCATCTTGCAGCGCAGCTAACGGCAATGGACTATAAAATAGTCTTCGATAGCGACCGCACTGATGCTAACGTCATTGTGATCAACACTTGTGGCTTTATTGGCGATGCTAAGCAGGAGTCTATAGATACTATTCTGCGTGCCGCGCAGCTTAAGAGCGAGGGTAAGATTGAGGAGCTATTCGTTGTGGGTTGCCTCTCGCAGCGCTATGCAGACGAGCTACGTCCAGAGCTTCCAGAGGTAGATGACTTCTTTGGTGTGAACGACTGGGCAGGCATCGTGGAGCGCCTCGGTGCGAAGTATCGCAAGGAGAATGAGACCAAGCGTGAGCTATCTACTCCATCGCATTATGCCTATCTCAAGATTTCGGAGGGTTGTAACTGGATGTGTGGCTACTGCGCCATACCGCTAATCCGTGGTCGCCACAAGTCGGTGCCTATGGAGGATCTTATCGCTGAGGCTGAGCGATTGGCAGAGAATGGCGTAAGAGAGCTTATGGTTATTGCGCAGGATACGACCTACTACGGTGTAGATATCTACGGTGAGAGAAAGTTGGCGGAGTTGCTTAAGCGTCTTTGTCGTATCGAGAAGATTGAGTGGATACGTCTGCATTACGCCTACCCAACCGACTTCCCAGATGAGGTTATCGAGGTTATGGCGAGCGAAAAGAAGATTTGCAAGTATCTTGATATTCCATTCCAGCATATCTCGGATAACCAGCTTGCAGCAATGAAGCGTCGTCATACAAAGGAGGAGGCGGTAAACCTTATTAAGAAACTTCGTACGGCTATCCCAGATATCGCTTTGCGCACAACCCTTCTTGTTGGCTATCCTACTGAGAGTGAGGCAGATTTTGCGGAGTTGGTGGAGTTTGTGCGTGAGACTAAGTTCGACCGCTTGGGCGTCTTTGCCTACTCTGAGGAGGAGGGTACATACTCAGCAACACGTCTCTCGGACGATGTGCCTGAGCAGACTAAGCAGGAGCGTGTAGATGCCATTATGCGCCTTCAGGAGCGTATATCGTTGGAGAACAACGCTAAGCGCATAGGTCAGAAGATGCGCGTTATAATCGACCGTAAGGAGGGTGATTTCTATATCGGTCGCTCGGAGTACGACTCTCCAGAGGTGGATCAGGAGATTATCGTAGAGAGCTTCGGCAAGCGCTTGTACCGTGGTCGTTTCTACGATGTGGCGGTTACGGATGCCGAGGACTACGATTTGTATGCTGAGATATTGTAGTAGTGATAGATGCGTTTTTCGGGTGTAAAAGTTTTGCATATATCGTTATTTTAATTATATTTGTGCTGTTAAACCCGTTGCGAGGTTGTATATGGCGAAGAAAGATATCATAAAACTACTACGCGAGCAGGTGGAAAACCTCATAGCATCGCACGAAAAGAGCTCTAAGGAGTGTCGTGAGCTTATTGCTGAGCGCGACAGACTTCTTGCAGAGAAGCGAGCCTTGGAGATGCGTGTGCGCGAGCTTGAGGAGCGCGTAAAGAGTAAGGAGCTATCTGGAGTCATGGCAGGTGCTGGGGGTAACGTTGAGCGTGCAAGGCAACGAGTCAACAATTTATTGCGGGAGATTGACCGTTGTATTGATGCTGTGAAACATCAGCAGGAGGGTAACTAAGAGTAGGGTAGACTAATATATACAGTGGGTATGGATAAGAAGGTCAAGATAAACATATCTATAGCTGGTAAGAGCTATCCTATGACTGTGGATGTTGCAAATGAGGAGCTTTACCGTGTAGCTGCTAAGCGTCTGAATGAGACTATCGCTGAGTTCAACCGTGTGCCTCAGTTTGGTAGCGAGGATCGTTTGGCGATGGCAGCATTGCGATACTCGATACTTAGTCTTACCTCGGAGCGTAACGCTTCGCTCGGTGATGAGGATGTAGAGGAGTTGGAGGAGATAACAAAACTTATTCGCAATTATGTGAAGGCTTAAGCCTTTTAGGCTTAATATTTGCTAAATATAGGGGTGGCACGCCCTAATGTGCATAGGTTCTTTCAATAGATCTATCCCGCATAGATTCCTTAAAAGCTTTGCGATCTGTACAACTAATATTACATTGGGACAACTCTCGAGTAATGTCACAAAACAAGGCCTCAACCCTCGGGTGTAGTGCGTAAGTGCTACCAGTGGACTGTTGCGTGCCTCGGAGCCCCACCTATGACTGATCACTGGATTCGTCAAACAAGTTAAGGAATAGATGCGGGCTTTTTTTGTGTAAACTATTTAAACAACTTAATAACAACTATAAATAACATCACTATTGCTATGGATTCAATATGGATAATCGTCGGTGTTGTTGTGGGTGCTATCGTAGGTGGTTTCGTTGCCTACTTCGCTGCCCACGCACGCGCCAAGGCTATAGTTCTGAAGGCTGAGGCGGACGGCGAAATGATAAAGAAGGAGAAGATGCTTCAGGCTAAGGAGAAGTTCATTCAGCTCAAGAGCGACCACGACCGTCAGGTCAACGAGCGCAACCAGAAGCTCCAGCAGAGCGAGCAGCGCGCTAAGCAGATTGAGCAGAACCTCCAGAATAAGGAGCGTGAGCTTGATCGTAAGAACACCGAGTGCGAGAAGCGCAAGGAGCAGCTCGAGAACCAGATGAAGGGCGTGGAGGCACGCAAGGAGGAGCTCGCAGCAGCTATCAAGGCTCAGAACGAGCGTCTTGAGCAGATCTCAGGTATGAGCTCTGAGGAGGCTAAGAATATCCTTGTGGAGAATATGAAGAACGAGGCTAAGGCTGAGGCCGCAGCATTCGTATCGGAGACTATCGAGGAGGCAAAGCTCTCGGCTACAAAGGAGGCAAAGCGTATCGTGGTGGCCTCTATTCAGCGTGTTGCTACTGAGACCGCTATCGAGAATGCTGTTACCGTATTCAATATCGAGTCTGACGAGGTTAAGGGTCGTATCATCGGTCGTGAGGGTCGTAACATCAGAGCTTTGGAGGCTGCAACAGGTATCGAGATTATCGTTGACGACACCCCTGAGGCTATCATTCTTTCAGGCTTTGACCCTGTGCGCCGCGAGATTGCACGTCTTGCATTGCACCAGCTTGTAACCGATGGTCGTATCCACCCAGCTCGTATCGAGGAGGTTGTGGCTAAGGTTAAGAAGCAGATTGAGGAGGAGATCGTTGAGGTAGGTAAGCGTACTACTATCGACCTCGGTATCCACGGTTTACACCCAGAGCTTATCCGTCTTATCGGTAAGATGAAGTACCGTTCATCATACGGTCAGAACCTTCTACAGCACGCCCGTGAGACTGCAAACCTTGCAGGTATTATGGCTGCGGAGCTTGGTCTTAACCCTAAGGCAGCACGTCGTGCGGGTCTTCTACACGATATCGGTAAGGTGCCTGATGATGAGCCAGAGTTGCCACACGCAATTATCGGTATGAAGCTCGCCGAGAAGTATAAGGAGAAGCCAGATGTATGCAACGCTATCGGTGCGCACCACGATGAGGCTGAGATGACCTCACTTATCGCACCTATCATTCAGGTATGCGATGCTATCTCTGGTGCTCGCCCAGGTGCTCGTCGCGAGGTTGTAGAGTCATATATCAAGCGTCTTAAGGAGATGGAGGATATCGCACTCTCATACCCAGGCGTTATCAAGACCTACGCTATCCAGGCGGGTCGTGAGCTCCGCGTTATCGTTGGTGCCGACAAGCTATCAGATCAGGAGTCGGAGGCACTATCACACGATATAGCAAAGAAGATTCAGGACGAGATGACCTATCCAGGTCAGGTGAAGATTACGGTGATACGTGAGACGCGTTCGGTGTCATACGCAAAGTAGAAATTTCTTGTGATAAGGGGTCGATTGCGGCCCCTAACTAAAAAGGCGACAATGGGACGTACGCTCAAGTACTACCCATCGTCGCCTTTTTCGCCGAGTGTAGCACTCGGCGCCCTTCTGACAAGAAATTGGGTCGTGCTGCCCTGAGGGTTTGTGCCTGTTTCGCTTGTGCCAAGCGACAGCTACGCTGAAAGGGCCAAAGAGGCCAAAGAGGCAAAAGCGGCAAAAGGGGTTTTGCTAATTACTAATTCTCCCCCTTAGGCCCCTTAGGCCCCTCAGTCCCCTTTTTTTAAATCTCGCGCGAAGCGCACCACACTTTTCCGTTTTCACCTTTCACTTTTCACTTTATTTTGGCACGATATCTGCCCATAGTAGGGGTATGAAACGTATAATTTTATTTATTGTCATTGTTATGACTGCGATATCGTGTAATGCACACAGCAACATCAATCGTACTACCGTAGCATCTTTGGATGTGGAGCGCTATATGGGGCGCTGGTATGAGATAGCGCGCTATGACCATAGCTTCGAGCACCACATGGAGTATTGTATGGCGCAATATACTCTTATGCCTGGCGGTAAGATATTGGTAGAAAACAGCGGCGTAGATAGCCGTGATGGTAGGTATAGGGTTGTGGATGGCAAGGCTAAGCTCGGTGACCACCCAGGTCAGCTGCGCGTCTCATTCTTCCTATTCTTCTACTCCGACTACAATATCCTTGCCCTCGATAGCAACTACGAGTGGGCGCTTGTGGGAAGTCACTCACCAAAGTATCTGTGGATACTATCTCGCACCTCGAAGCTCCCCGATGTGGTGCTCAACAATATACTCTCCATAGCCCAAGAGAAGGGGTATGATACATCGAAGTTGGTGATGGTGAAACAGTAACCTTAGAAAACACTAAAGGCGGCCCGAAGGTCGCCTTTAGTATTAACTCCGAAGAGCTAATCCAAATTATTTCTGTGCGAAGAATGCCTTGATATCCTCATCCTCCAAGATGTTCTCAGTCTTGAAAACGTATGCGCCAGTCTTCTCAGACTTCACCATCTTGATACACTTAGTGTACTTCTTGGCATTACCCGTCTTAAGGGTCGCAACTACTTTCTTTGCCATACTTTACCTACTTGTTAAAATTACTTAATCTCACGGTGTAAAGTTACTCGCTTCAAGTAAGGATTGTACTTCTTACGCTCCAAACGGTCAGGAGTATTCTTCTTGTTCTTAGTGGTGACATAGCGAGACATACCTGCAACGCCGCTCTCCTTCTGCTCAGTGCACTCAAGGATCCCCTGTACTCTGTTACCTTTCTTTGCCATTTTCTGTTAGCTGTTTTTAGTAAACCTTCTTAGCGGCCTTTGCCTCACGAAGTGCTGCAGTAAGACCCTTCTTGTTAATTGTCTTGATTCCGGCTGCTGAAACCTTCAATGTGATCCAGCGACCCTCCTCCTCCGACCAGAAACGCTTTGTTCTCAAGTTTGGAGAGAACTTACGCTTGCTGCGGATGTGCGAGTGAGAAACATTGTTACCCACCATCGCTACCTTGCCAGTGATTTCACAAACTTTCATTGTACTTATATTTTAACTTAAGTGCCACCGTGGCACAAAAGCGCACAAAGATACACATATTTTCTCAATCTGCAAACATTCAGCGTCACCTTTTTCGCTATTTGTGGGTAAAAGATAGGGTTACACCGCAAATTAGCAGTGCAACCCCACCTGTGTAATGGCGCAATATGGCTGTTATGGTCTGATAACAATCTTGTATGGCTCTGCGCCAAGGCTAAACTCAAACCTATAGGCTTTGCCTGGTGTCAAATCAAGATACCTTTTGGCAAAGGATTCTACATCAACACTTGCATACTTCTCATTTGTGTCGTGGTAGTAGATATCGACCTTCATTGCCTGTTTATTGGAGAAGGTAAATCTGTGAGAATTCTTCTCATATTTTAACTTGAGGTCTTTAGCCATATCCTCTGGAGATGCTTTAACAATGACTTCATCAACGGTATATTTGTCTTGATGTTTGCGTGCCCATTGCCAGTCGCTTGAGTACTCACCTGTGTAGAACACTCTTAGACGATCTCCCTCCTTTATTGTCTCTGTGATTACACAGCTATCATCCCATACGTCCCAATCTCCAGGATCAAGATATTTTATCGTATATGATAGTACCTCCTTGACATTTCCATTCTTATCGCATAGAGCGAGTGCTATATAACCATAAAATGTGGTTATACCATTGTTATATATAGCTCCTACCCTAAACCAAAATTCTGAGCCAGTGCTATAGCTTGAGGCATTGCTTAAAATACCTGTTGCTATTAATTCACCAGTATCCTCATCTTCCAAGCCTACAAGAGAGAGATGGTCGTAGTACTGTTGTACGGATGTTCCATCTTTATCAGGCTTGAGGTTTAGAGTGGTGGATTGATCTTTGTAGTACGCAGATGCTGGAAGGTAGTAGTAGCCGTTATCGAAGCCGCTCCAACCGTAGTTAATATGGAAGCGGTTGTTTGCATCATAGCCGTCTAAAACGTAGGCGTGACCATCGTTGTTATAATCTGAACCGGTAAAGTAGACTGGACCGCCGCAGTTGCGTAGATTTTCGCGGAGAAGAGTTGTCCACTCCTCATAGCTGTAGTCATTGGCGTATGCTAATTGAATACCTTTGGAGTAGCTAAAATAGTTGCTAAATGCGTATACTACATCTGTTTTGGATGCTCCAGAGATTTCTGGGTGGTAGTTCATCTTTACAGCAGTGCCCATATCCTTCATAAGTGTGGCTACGGCTTCAGCTTGTTCCTCAGTGTAGTCTTTTGAAGATGAATCGTAGCTCTTCTTCATCTTACTATACTCGTAGGTGTGACCAAGTGGATTAGCAGAAACACTATATGTTTTATTGTCCGCGATCGATACGTAAGTGTATTCAGGTGTAGTGCCAACACCATTATTTGGCCATTTGTGGTAGTAGCAGATAATAGACATTGCTGTAGCTGCACAACCTGTTAGAGAAAGCTTGCCATCGATTTTAGGGGTTTTGCGGTTATATGGCTCACTCTGATCCCATAGTGCCGTATCGTAGAGGAGCTCGTCGTTGGCGCGTGTGAGCTGATACGACTCAGAGCTGATATGCTTACCGCTATTGCGGGCATCCTCTATCTGACGACACCAAGCGTCAAGGAGAGCCTGCGCTGCCTCGGACATATTATCTGCGTCGAAGTTATTGTTGAGCGAGTAGGCGATAACTAAGTCGGTGTTTGTATCACCCGAGACGATAACGAAGCCGTTGGCGCTCTCATTATTATATATATATAGTAGCGGATTATCGGTAGTATTAGCTGCGCGGCTAACTCCCATAATTTTGCTACCAGCCCACTCGAGCTTAAGGTTGCAGGCTGCGGAGCGTGTCATGTGCTGAGAGAAGAAGTTGGTTGCGATATCGCGTGCTTGCTTCTCATCGATAGGTTTTGCACTAAGGGTAAGTGCAGTACATAGTATGCTGAGTAGAAGAAATATCTTTTTCATAGTAGTGCAGATTAAAATTGACTAAAGTCTATCTCTGTGATGCCGCTGCAAGAGTTAATCTCGAAGGACTTGGCAGAATCAGAGTATATTGTGATTGTATGTGATGATAAACCGTCGTCATAGACGTATGAGCCGAAAAAATCGCTGTAATACTCAATTACATTGGAATTTTCATCGCCCCATAGTATAGTGTAGGTACTATCAAGTATTGGGAATGCGACCATATCGCCCTTATGTTTGATGGTTATAGTCTGCGCAGAATCTGGCTTTGATCCAGGCGATGTGCTGACCTCGTTTAGGTGTAGGATTTTATTGCGCTCTACAGTCATCTTCTGGTCTGTACTCAAGGTCTCAAATGTGCCATCGCTGAAGACGATTCTCATACTAAAACCCTTGTTGAAGATTGTTGGCATAAGGGTGATGTAGAAGTCTGTTGCCTCTTGGGTGAGTGTAACGCCCTCGTTACAAACTATTCCTATTGCCTTTTGGGAGTCATCCTCCCAGTATGCTTGCTCAGGATCCGTCATAAGGAATGAGCGTCTACCGCCAAGTGTCTCGTCGTTGTTACCTATGAGAATAATATTCTTGATGGTCTTGTCGCCAGTGAGAGGTAAATGTATGTAGCCTACAAGGTTGCTTAGAGAGAACGACTCACCATCGGTGCTCTCAGCAACCATAACAGAGCTCTTTGGGTCGTATGTGTTAGGCTCGTAGTTCTGTATTGTAGCAACCTCGTGCAAAACATATGGACCATCAGGGGTGTAGGTCACCTCCAAGAAGCTATCGTAGGAGTAGAAGACGTAGTATTTATCGTTGTAGTCGTAGTCCTCCATAATTGGGAGATCCCCAACAAAGCTGAAACGGTTGGTATCCTCGCCTGTAAGACCTGTGTACTCCCATAACTCCAAGATATCTGTACCAAAGCGTACTACCTGGTCGCCCTCGCTCCAGATGGTCTTTTGGTCATCGTTAAGCTCCACGCGGGTCTCCTCCTCGAAGTCGATGTAGATGTATTCGGGTCGTGAAGGTTGCTCAACACCATTGTTGTTGTTGTTGTTGTTGTTGGTCAAGTCTTTGAAGCCTTCAGGTAATGTGCAGGCTGTGAACATTGTCACCAGCAGTGCATAGAAAAGTCTCTTCTTCATAGTGGCTTAGTTTATAGTTTGTGTATTAGTTTCGTGTAATTAGCAAGGCTAATTTGTCAAGACAATCGCTAACATCAATCTTGCTCCTACAAATATAATAAAACTTTTCTAAAGTTTGGTCTAAATTTCTATATTTTTACAGGGTGGGGTAAATTGTTTATTATTAATAAGATAGATTGGTATTGTGTGATTTCTGTTTTTTTTGCATCTTAGACTACTATATCTAAGGAAAACAGAGATTGCCCAACTGCTGCTGGACAACCTCTGTTTTGAGGCGACTTTGTCGCTATGGTTTAATACTGCTGATTAGTTTTTATTGCCCTGGTTGCGAAGTAGATAGCGGTATACTGCTACCTCCTCGGCATCGCCCATCTCCTTGCCCTCTACGTCCGAGAGCTTTACGCAGAGCTCCTTTGGCTTGCGCGAGTTGATTTGGCAAGAGGAGAGCTTCATCACGATATTACAAGAGGCGTGACCAGTGTCGCAGGTGAGGTTGGTGCCGATGCCGAACATACACTTAATCTTGCCCTCGCAGGCGCGCTTGATCTCGACGCACTTCTCGAAGTTGAGCGAGTCGCTAAAGACGATACTCTTGGTCATAGGGTCGATGCCGAGCTCCTTGTAGCGCTTGATGGCGAGGTCGATAAAGGCGATAGGGTCGCCCGAGTCGTGGCGCACACCGTCGAAGAGGCAGGCGTGCTTCTTTGAGAAGTTGTTGAAGAATACCTCCGAGCCAAAGCTGTCGGTAAGGGCTGTGCCAAGATATCCATCGTAGACCTTTACCCAGTCCTCCATCGTTAGGTAGTTGGCGTTACGTGGACCACCATTCACGGCAGCGATGAACATCGGTAGCTCGTGAGGGTAGGTGCCTATCATCTTCATATCGAGCTCCATAGCAAGGTGGCAGTTCGACGTGCCGACACATCCGCATGGGTTATTCTTAAGGTGCTTAACGACCATACGCTGCACATCGTACGAGAAGCGGCGGCGTGTGCCGAAGTCCGAGAAGATGATGTTATTCTCGCGTGCTATCTGCTCCTTCTTCTCGAGGCGCGCAATCATAGCCTCGGCATCGTAGCTATTGCGTAGGTGGAAGAGCTCCGATACGGTGGCGAGGATAGGAATCTCGTACAGGGTCACCTTGTACATAAAGTCGGTGACGTTGATTTGTAGGTGGTGCTCCTCGTCGAGCCAAACGTTTATCTTCGAGGCATCGAAGCGGAAGCCATTGAGCCACTCAAAGTAGTTCTGAGGGATATATTTGCAGTTCTTAATCATATACTGGAACTCGTCCTCCGAGAGGGCTATGCGCTCCAGTGCCTTAAGCTCCGCCTTTAGGTCATCGAGGAAGTCCTCGTCGAACTCGGTCTTAGCGCGGTCGTTAAAGGTAAATGTGCCGATAGCCTCTGGGTAGAGCTTGAAGTAGGCGTACGAAGTGGTGAACTTGTACAAGTCGGTGTCTAAGATTGAACGAATCATAGTTATTTAGTAGTTTTTGTTAATTCTTCGTATAGCATTTCGATGGCGTAGGCTGATGCGCGTGAGATAATCTGACCGCGGTCGGTGCCTGAGTTGCGCATTATGGCGCGACTACCCTCGGGGGTGGCGATAGCCATCCATACCGTGCCTACGGGCTTATGCTTCGAGCCTCCATCAGGTCCTGCGATGCCCGTTGTGGCGATGGCGTAGTCCGAACCGGTGATGCGGCGTATGCCCTCAGCCATTTCGAGGGCTACAACCTCGCTTACAGCGCCAAAGCAGGTAAGGCTTACTGGGTCAACGCCTAAGATGTTGGTTTTTACATCGTTGGAGTAGGCTACAACACCGCCCAAGAGGTATGCCGAAGCACCCGCCATAGCGGTGAACTTCGAGGCTATAGCTCCTCCAGTGCAGCTCTCAGCAATGGCGAGAGTCGCACCACTTTCGGTTAGTATGCGGTGTATATGTTGCTCCACGGTAGCGCCCTCGAAGCCTACGATATTATCCCCTATAAGTGCGCGTAGAGCCTCAAATTGCAAGGATATCTCTCGCTCTGCCACAGACTTATCTACCTCGTAAGCCGAGAGGCGTAGGCGCACCACATTGGGTGCGGGGAGGTAGGCAAGGTGCAACCACTCGGGGAGGGCATTCTCCCAGCCCTCGATGCGCTCGGCAAGCAAAGACTCGGGGATACCGCGTGTAATAAGCGTGGAGTGGACTATGCTCTGAAGCGTATAGCGCTCCTTAAGACGAGGTATAACCTCCTCTGCCATAAGGTGCTCCATCTCGAAGGGGACACCTGGCAACGAGATAAGAGCTCCCCCGCGTGGGGTGTCGAACCACATTCCTGGAGCTGTGCCGTGGGCATTATGTAGCACGGTGCAACACTTCGGTAGCATCGCCTGAGCGCGGTTTAGCTCGGTGAAGGGTATGCCTCGACGCTCCAACAAGGTGCGTATGTGCTCACCCTCGGTGGCGTTGTACTCAAGCTCGGAGCTAAATATCTCGGCGAGGGTGTGCTTGGTAATATCATCCTTTGTAGGTCCAAGACCTCCCGTCACGATAACGATATCTGTGGCTGTCATCGCCTCGGTAAGGTTTTTTATAATGACCTCACGGCTATCGCCTATGGAGAGCTTCTTAGCGATGGCGATGCCTATGTTGTTTAGGTGCTTGGCTATAGAGACGCTGTTGGTATCTACAATCTGACCGATAAGAATCTCGTCGCCAATAGTTATAATCGTTGCATTCATACTATTCCTCCTTCCTTATCTGCTTCGCGCCCCTCTTGAGTAGTCTAAAGCCATTCTCTTTGATGCCTGAGCCGAGGGCTACAAGAGAGGCTCCTGCTTGTATCATATCCTCGATATCCTGAGCTGTCATCACACCTCCTGAGCCTATGATAGGGTAGTTGTGCTCGGTGCGCTCGGCAATGTAGCGCACAATATCTATGGCACGCTGGGTGAGTAGTGCTCCCGTGGCAGCACCCTTCTGCTCTGGCATAAGGTCGAGCGAGCCAGCCACAGCCTCGATGCCATCCAATGGGGTCTCAATAAGCACATCTATGACCGTGTCAAGCTCCTCCTGCGTAAGGTCGGGCGATATCTTCAACAAAATAGGACGGTAGTCCAACTGACCACGACGGAACTCAAATAGAGGCTCCACGATAGCCAATATCTCCTCGCGTGTGCGCGGCACAAAACGCTTGGCGGCGGTGTTGCAGGCGACGTTGATAACGAAGAAATCGACATACTGATACATATTGCGGAAGACGCGCAAATACTCCTTGGGTGCGTTGTCTACGTGCGAGGCTGTGAGCTTGCCGATGTTGCAACCTATAACAAGGTCGCGCGTATGCTTCGTGCGCTTGCGTACCTTGCCCAGTACATACTCCATACCGCGACTCGGATAGCCTGAGTTATCCACAAAGGAGTGATGCTTGGCAAGATGCTTGATGCGTGGACGTGGTGTGCCAGGCTGAGGACGTGGCACAACGGAGCCTATCTCCACAAAGCCAAAACCCAATGCCGAGAGCTCCTCGAGCCTATCGCCGTTGGCATCGAAACCCGAGCCTACACCTATAGGATTGCGGAAGTGAATGCCGAAAACCTCACGCTCCAACCCCTCACTCTTGGGGGCATAGCAACGCCTAAGCAACCACTTGCCGAGGGGAATGTGACCCACCGCGCCAAGCATTGCCATACGCACTGTCTGCGCCATCTCCGCAGGCAACAGCCATAAAATATATTGAAAAAGCGACCGCCTCATAATATGCTATAAGAGAAATATTATACAAAGATAGGAAAAATTCTTAATTTTTCAATTAGTAGTGAGTAATTAGCAATTAGTAATGGTTAAAAGGCGTTGCCTTTTTAAGGTGAAAACTGAAAACTGAGAACTGAAAAGTGTGGTGCGCTTCGCGCAGAGATTAATTATTTGGAGACAGCAGGGACAGCAGGGACAACAGAGACAACAGAGAGAATTTTTGATACTCAGTTTCGTTGTCGTCTCTTCCGTCTCTTCCGTCTCTGTCGTCTCTTTTTCTCAAAAAGGCGCAGCCTTTTAACCATTACTAATTACTAATTACTAATTACTAATTACTAATTACTCTCTACTAATTACTTAAAACGCGCATTCGTCCTCATCATAGTGTCCATAGTATTGCGGGCGGGGTGGGGGACAGTCTAACGGGAGAGTGGCTTGCTTGGCATTGCACCCCGATTTGCCCAGTAGGTCACTTTGACTTAAATTAGATATAGCAGGTTTAATTACGGGAACATTGTCATCGGGAACACAAGGAACATCGGGAACATCGGGAACACAAGGAACATCGGGTACGCCCCGTTCCCCCGTTCCCTTGTTCCCTGAGTAGCGGACAAAGTTGTCGTCGAACTCTAAAATGCCCTTCTCAACAAGTCGTCTAATGCGCATCTTGGCAACAGAGGTAGTGAGGTTAAGTAGCTCCATTATCTTATTTCTCAGTGTGGTGCGCTCTACAACGCCGCCATACTCCGTATTGAGAATATCTACGATGCGGTCGTTGATGCTGCTGCTCTCACTCTGAGGTATATCGCATATCTCTGGGATGCCCTCCTCCGAGACTGCGAAGGCAAAGCGCTCGAAGGGCTCGTTACGGCAGAACTGAGGCTCTACCACCGAGCAAGCGCCATTGCGGTGTACATATATCACCGTCTCAGCCTTGCGCTGCAACGAAGAGCCGAGGTGACCTCGTGCCTTATCAGTACCAGGATTGGTATGTAACACACATAATATATGTGTATTGGTCTTGGTGCTCAATGCCATAAGAGCACCCACAAGCGCATCACTCTCCTCAAGGTCGTTAGTGTTGCGCTGTAGGTCGGCAATACCATCTATGACTACCAAGTCAAATGGGTAGTGATAGAGGGTTTCGACCATCATTGCATATCGCTCTTGTGGCGATAACTCTCTTAGCGATAGCGTTACAAGGCGTGGCTCTGATATTAAGCCACCCATCTTAGCACCCGTCATCTCTGATATTCTATCGATGACTCTACGTACGTGGCGCTCACCCTGCTCGGTGTCTACCCACAGTACGTTCATATTCATATCCTTATCAACGTTCTTAAAGTTATTTAAACCGTTGTAAGGTATAGCCATCGCCGAGGCTACAAGGGCTGAGGCAAGAAAGGTCTTCTTCGATTTTGCCTCGCCACAGATGGCAGAGATATTACCGCGCGAGCAGATACAACTACCATCAATAGATATCAATGGTTGCTCGTCGGGTAGCTCCTTCGACATATCGACAATGTAAGGCGATATGCGCTCCTCAACCATATCATACTGCATAGCCTTGAGTAACGCCTCATTAGTCAAATGGCTTAACTTTGTCGATTTGACCATACCCTCAGTGGGGTTAGTAATATTATTACTATCCATAGTGTTAAATATTAAAGTGTTAATATATGTATATATGCTGTTATCTACGCACTTATAGCGACTCTGTTAGTGCTAAACGACACTGCAAATATACAACATCAAAATGCGTTTGTCAAGTATTTTGATAAATATTTTTACACTAAATGTTAAATTAATTGATACTGAGATGGATAGTGATTTGGGGTTATTTGGGGTTATTTGGGGTGGTTGTGCGTGGCGGAGCAAGGGAACAAGGGAACGTGGGAACGGGGCGTACCCGATGTTCCTTGTGTTCCCGATGTTCCCTGTGGTCAATTAGTAGTGAGTAATTAGTAATTAGTAATGGTTAAAAGGCTGCGCCTTTTTGAGAAAAAGAGACGAAAGAGACGAGAGAGACGAAAGAGACGACAACGAAACAGAGTATCAAAAATTCTCTCTGTTGTCCCTGCCGTCCCTAAATAATTAATCTCGCGCGAAGCGCACCATACTTTTCAGTTTTCCGTTTAATATCGTCATCCTGAGGAGGGGCAACCGAGACTATGAGGGTTGCAATCGCGCCCTATGCCCCGACGTGAGGATCTACCGCTGTTTTAGTTCGTTGGAGGATGTAGTCTTGCGTATCAGCAC
>JAZQYM010000007.1:0-50179 GCA_045633525.1 Alistipes sp.
TGGGTGTGAGGGAACATATCGACTGGCTGGACTGCCAATATCTCATACATATCGTTGAGTAGGGCGAGGTCGCGTGCCTGAGTTGAAGGGTTGCAACTTACATAGACCATACGCTCTGGGGCTGCACGCTTGATAACCTCCAAGACGCGCTCATCAACACCTGCGCGTGGTGGGTCAAGGATGATGACATCAGGACGGCCATTGCGGTTAACGAACTCGTCGCTGAGCACATCCTTCATATCGCCAGCATAAAAGACCGTGTTGTCAATACCGTTGAGCTGTGAGTTGATGATCGCATCCTCGATAGCCTCTGGCACATACTCCACACCCACAACCTTCTTAGCGTGGCGGGCGCAGAAGTTGGCGATAGTACCCGTACCGGTATATAGGTCGTAGAGGGTGTCATCTGCCTTAAGTTCGGCAAACTCGCGTGTTACCTTATATAGCTCGTATGCCTGCTCGGAGTTGGTCTGGTAGAATGACTTTGGTCCTACCTTGAATTTTAGTCCCTCCATCTCCTCGATGATATGATCCTTGCCTGCGAAGCAGATAGGCTCACGGTCGCCAAGCGAGTCGTTCCACTTATCGTTAATCATATAGATGAGTGAAGTAATCTCTGGGAACTGCTCCTTGAGGTACGACATAAGAGCATCGATGCGCTCCTTGTCGTTTTCGTTGAAGACCACGATTACCATAACCTCACCCGTAGAGGCTGTGCGGATAACCATTGTGCGCATAAGACCCTCATGGGCGCGAGCATTGTGGAATGAGTAACCATTCTCGATGCAGAACGCCTTAGTAGCCAAACGAATACGATTCGATAGGTCAATCTGAAGGTGGCACTTATTAATATCAAGGACCTTATCGAAGCAACCAGGGATGTGGAAGCCTACGGCTGGTGTTGACTCTATATCGCCACTATTTGCAATCTCCTCGTATGTGAGCCAGCGCTTATCGGCGAAGGTGAACTCGAGCTTATTGCGGTACTCGCGTGTGCGCTCCGAGCCAAGGCATGGGCGTACCTCTGGGATATCGAGGTGTCCGATGCGTACAAGCTGGTCCTCGACCTGCTTGGTCTTCTGCTTTAGCTGCTCCTCGTATGGTAGGTTTTGCCACTTGCAACCACCGCAGATGCCGAAGTGCTCGCAAAAGTGCTCCACGCGGAGTGGTGACTTCTTAACATAGCGCACCACAACGCCCTCCATAAAACGACGGTGGTGCTTGCGAATCTGTACATCTACCACATCGCCAGGCACGGTCATAGGCACAAAGACCACTTGGTTGTCTACCTTGCCCATTGCCTTACCCTCTGCAGCGAGGGTTGTTATCTCCAAGCCCTCGATAAGAGGGTAGTCCTTTCTTCTCTTTCCCATAGATTAAAAAGCTTTTGTACGGTTTGCTTCAGCATCCTTCTCGAGGATATCGTCGCCCTCCCAATCGAAATACTCGAAGTTATCGCATCCCGCAAGGCTAAAGCGGGTGTAGGTGATAGGCAATCCCATAGCTACGAACTTAGTCTCGTAGGCAGTCTTTACCGATAGCACCTCATCGGCATATCCCGAGCCGTAGATATCGTCGTTCTGCACTTCGGCATTAAGCCCTAAGCGCTCGATAACGGCAGCGGTGTAGTTGTATAGGTGTTTGGAATCGGTCTTTAGGTTTACAACACCGTTCTCCTCCAACATACGCTTATACTCGGCAAGGAATAGTGGCGATGTAAGACGTTTCTTGGCGCGACGGCTCTTAAGCTGTGGGTCGGGGAAGGTAATCCAAATCTCCGCAATCTCACCCTCAGCAAAGAATGAGCGTATGAACTCGATACGGGTGCGTAGGAAGCCTACATTCTCCATACCGCGCTCCGTAGCTGTCTTGGCACCACGCCACATACGAGCACCCTTGATATCGATGCCAATGTAGTTCTTATCGGGGTTGCGCTCAGCAAGTGCCACGGTGTACTCGCCACGACCACAACCAAGCTCAAGGATGATAGGGTTGTTGTTGTGGAAGAAATCCTCGTGCCAGCGACCCTTTAGGGGGTGGTCCTTGTGGAATATATCGTCGAACTCGGGTTGAACCATACACTTGAAGGTGAGGTTCTCTGCAAATTTTCTTAGTTTATCCTTTCCCATGGATATATCATCATTTGTTATTCGTTCTACTCTTGCTCTACATCGCTGATACTGAGACCTATGGAGCTTACGCCCTCAACGGCATTGTCGGGGCGCAATCGAAAGAGATAGCGTCCCTTAGTGCCGAGCACTACATTCTGCCTGTAGGGGAATGTCTGTACTGCTGGTCGCATATCGGCAAGGTGGGGGATGTGGATTGTAAGTCGCTCCTCGCACACCAACGAGTCGGGCGATACGCAGAGAATGCTCATTGCCACCGAGTCGGCAACATAACCATTGCCGTAGCGTACCACAACCGATATATCGCGCTTGCTAAGCGAGTCGGTGTTGTCGAAGTAGAAGTCTTCGTACTCCGCCCAACAACTCTGCTCGGTGTTGTGCATCTCCACGCTACTACTGCCACCACACGCCATTACCATAACCAAGATAATGGCTATAACTATGTATTTCAGACTTTTAATCATAACTATTGGTTCTCCGAGCCTGAGTTGTTGTTGCCCTCCTTAGGTCGTCTGCCCTCCTGACGGTGGTTGTGGCGACCACGGTTGCGACCACGGTTGTTGCGGTTGTTGCGCTCGCCGCGCTCTATATTCTCGCCACCCTCCTCAGTGCGCTCAGGTCGCTCTGCTCGTTCTGGTTTCTCTGCGCGCTCAGGTCTTTCAGTACGCTCTCTATTCTCGTTGCGGTCGTTGCGGTCATGGCGTCGTGGGCGCTCTCTACGCTCTCTATTCTCGTTGCCACCCTCGTTGCCCTCCTTTGCTGGAGTTGTCTCGCTGGTCTCGTTGCTGCCCTCCTTAGGAGCACTCTGCTCGTTGTTATGTTTGTTGTGACCCTTATTGCGCTTATTACGCTTATTGCGACGACCCTTGTTGTCGAAGCGGTCGATGCTATCCTCCTCGCTACGATATGTAGGCTCTGCTGCTGGGCGCTCATCCTCCTCACCGATAAGGCTCTCAGGCTTCTCGCCAGCACGATTCATTGCGATGATAGCCTTTACGCGCTCAGTGGTAAGGGTTGTGAGGTTGGCGATGGTGTTCTTGCTTGTGGAGAATGACATTGTGCCAGCCAATGGGTCGATCTTGATTAGGTGATACTCGCCATCGAGCGTCTGCAGAGGCTCGCGTAGACGAGGAATGGTGCGACGAGCATCAGCGTATGCATCGTACTCATACATTAAGCAACACTTCAACTTCGAGCACTGACCAGCCAACTTCTGAGGGTTAAGTGAAATCTCCTGCATACGCGCAGCATTTGTGGTTACGCTCGAGAAGCTTGGCATCCACGATGCACAGCATAGCTCTCTACCGCAAGCGCCGATGCCACCGATGCGTCCCGCCTCCTGGCGTGCACCAATCTGCTTCATCTCGATGCGAATGTGGAAGCGCTCGGCAAAGACCTTAATAAGTTCGCGGAAGTCGACACGCTGGTCGGCGATGTAGTAGAAGATAGCCTTCATCTTGTCGCCCTGATACTCCACGTCGCCAATCTTCATATCGAGACCCATCTCGGCAGCAATCTGTCGCGATGCAATCATTGTCTCATGCTCGAGGGCTATAGCCTCCTGCCAGCGCTCGATATCGTACGGACGCGCCTTACGAAATATCTTCTTGAACTCGCCATTGTGAGGGTTGAAGCCAACGCGACGCATCTGCTTAGCTACCATATCGCCCGTAAGCGATACGATACCGATATCGTGACCTGGCTGTGCCTCCACTGCAACGATATCGCCACGCTTAAGCTCTAAGTTGTTGACATTCTGGTAGTACGAGCGGCGGGTGTTCTTAAAACGCACCTCGAAGATATCTGTAGGTATAGTGTTATGATACTCCTCCAACCAATCTGTCTCGTGTAGTTTGTAGCACCCCTCTACCGCCTTAGCCTCGATCTCGTCGCCACAGTCGCAGAAGCAACATCCGCGACCAATATCTGGAATATGTTTTTTATTGCAACTCATTCTCTATGTATGTTATCTAATTATATAGACATAAATCGCGGTAAAGGTAGGGAAAATTAATTAATTTTCCAATTAGTAGTGAGTAATTAGTAATTAGTAATGGTTAAAAGGCGTTGCCTTTTTGAGAAAAAGAGACGACAGAGACGGAAGAGACGAGAGAGACGACAACGAAACAGAGTATCAAAAATTCTCTCTGTTGTCTCTGCTGTCTCTGCTGTCCCTGTTGTCCCTGCTGTCTCCAAATAATTAATCTTGCGCAAAGCGCACCTTACTTTTCAGTTTCAAAAACAGCAAAGCTTTTTAGTTGTTGCTAATTATTCGCTACTCGCACTCATTACTAATTACTCACTACTCACTACTCACACTCACTACTAATTACTCACTACTAATTACTAATTGAAAAAAGGCAACCACCTTTCGGTAGCTGCCTTTGTTGTGGACCCAGAGGGGCATGATCCCACGACCTTCGGATTATGAGTCCGCTGCTCTAACCAACTGAGCTATGGGTCCAACACTTGGTGTGTTTTGTGGGTGCAAAGATAATACAAAATTCATAATTCGCAACCTCGAAAACGATTTTTTTGGAGCGCATACCGAGGTTTTGGTAAATATTTCGTATATTTGCATTAATTATGGGCTTGCCACGGCAGACTTTTAGATGTAGGTATAAACCTCAATATAGAGGTCCTATGTGGCGATGCTGTAAAATTATATGATTGGCTATGAGTGCATTGCTTAAAATTGAGAATGTTACCAAGACCTATACTGGACACAAGGCCTTGGATGATGTGTCGTTGGAGGTGGAGCGCGGTAGTGTCTATGGTCTTTTAGGCCCTAATGGTGCAGGTAAGACCACGTTAATACGTGTAATTACGCGCATCACAATGGCGGACTCTGGTAGGGTGTTGTTCGATGGTAACCCTCTTACTGCCAACGATATATTCAAGATAGGCTATATGCCTGAGGAACGAGGCTTGTATAAGAAGATGCGTGTGGGTGAGCAGGCTATGTTCTTTGCTCGCCTTAAGGGCCTTGAGCGTAATGAGGCGCAGCGTCGACTACGAGATTGGTTCGAAAGACTAAACATCGGCGACTGGTGGGATAAGAGGGTCGAGGATCTGTCGAAGGGTATGGCTCAAAAAATACAGTTTATAGCCACTGTGGTTCACGAACCTAAGTTGCTCATCTTTGACGAGCCATTCTCAGGCTTTGACCCTATAAACGCCAACCTGCTTAAGGAGGAGATATTGGCGTTACGCGATAGGGGTGCCACCGTTATATTCTCGACACACAATATGGCATCGGTCGAGGAGGTGTGCGACCATATCACCCTTATCAATAAGTCGCGCAATATCCTCTCTGGTTCGGTGGAGGAGATACGTCGCTCGGCGGGAGGCAACAACTTCGAGGTTGTGCATCGTGCTTCGGATGCGGAGTTTAATGCAGCGTTGGGTAGTAGGGCTGTTATGGTAGGTGAGAGTCGTGGTGTTGTGGGAGGCTACCGAGAGACAAAGATATATGTGCCTAAGGATGAGGATTTAAGACCTACGATAGCCGCACTTAACGATAGGTGCGATTTGCGCTCGTTGAGGGAGATAATGCCATCTATGAACGATATATTTATCCGCGCCGTAAACGGAACTTTGTAAAAGCGAAAGAGTTATGAAGAAGATATATTTGATTGTATCACGCGAATATTTGGAGCGTGTGCGCAAGAAGTCCTTTATAGTTGTTACGTTGCTGATGCCACTCTTTATGATTGGTCTGATGCTTGCTCCATCGCTTATGATGCTCTATGGCGGTGGCACGGAGCAGAAGCGTGTGATGGTGGTAGATCGTTCGGGGGTAGTGGTGGATAGGCTCTACTCATCGCCAGAGGTGGAGTATGTCGATATATCCTATATGACAAAGGCGGAGGCGTGTACAGAGTATAACGATGAGAGTAAAGCCTTCGGTATCTTGTACATAGGTAGTGTTGTTGATGCCCGTGACTCGGTGCAACTTATCACCAACACATCCTCGTCGATGATTCTTGAGGAGAATATCGCCAATCAGATATCCTCAATCGTCGAGCAGGATAAGTTGCTAAGCTATAACATAGAAAATATTGATGAAATATTGGCGAGTGTTAAGACTGATATCACGCTTAGCACCTACCTCAACGATGGTAGTGGCCAGGAGGCAACAATGGAGTCTACATCCTCGAGTATGAACTACGCCTTGGGCATCATCCTCGGTATGTTGCTCTATATGATTATCATCATCTATGGCCAGATGGTGCTCACCTCGGTTGTCGAGGAGAAGGCGAGTCGTGTGATAGATGTTATGGTGACCAGTTGCACTCCGTTCCAGTTGATGATGGGCAAAATTTTAGGCATTGCAGCTGTGGCAGTTACCCAGATTGCGATATGGGCATTATTGGTGCTTTCGGCATCTAAGTTCTTGTTGCCAGCACTTTTGCCTGCGGATGTGGCTATGGCTAACGATGCTATGCTCTCTACGGTGCTGGGTACGTTGGGAGATGTGGGTTACTTGGCTACGCTCTTTACCTATATGTTGCTCTTTATCATTGGGGGCTTTTTATTGTATGCCTCGTTGTACGCTGCTGCAGGTTCTGCGGTGGACTCTGTGCAGGATGGTCAGCAGTACAACACCATCATTATGTTGCCGATAATCCTCTCGATAATAGTTATGATGTCGGTCTTCAATGACCCTAACTCGCCACTGGCATTTTGCACCTCACTTATACCATTCACCTCGCCTATTGTTATGATGGCGCGTATCCCTTTTGGTATTGCCACTTGGGAGATATTGCTATCGTTGGGATTGTTGTACGCCACCTTTATCTTCACAACGTGGCTTGCATCAAAGATATTCCGTGTAGGCATCTTTATGCACGGCAAGCGCCCTTCGTGGAGTGAGTTGTGGCGATGGATAAGGGGGTCATAACATATAGTTTTTAGAATATTGTGCTATATTTCTAAAATAGTTGTATCTTTGCAAGATAAGAAATAAAGAATGCTATGATATCTATTGATGACATTCGCAAACCTATCCTTGCCGACCTTGAGGCATTCGACGAGTTTGTGGCGCAGAACTTCACTGCTGAGGGAGACCTTATGAAGGAGATGCTAACCTATGCTCTATCCTCACGTGGTAAGGGTGTAAGACCTATAGTCACAATGCTTTCGGCATTGTTGCACGTCTCTAAGACAAGGGAGGTTGATAGCCAGAGTGGGGAGCGTCAGTGTAGCAAGCGCACCTATCTTGCTGCGATGCTTGTGGAGATGATACACACCGCCTCGCTTATCCACGACGATGTTTTGGATTCGGCAATGGAGCGCAGAGGTCGTGCCTCGGTGAATGCTAAGTGGCAGTCGGATATGGCGGTTATACTTGGTGACTATATTCTTGCTCGCACGATGTCTATTGGTATGGCATCGGCGCAGTACGACCTTATCTCCTATATCGGCAACGCTATGGCTACGCTTTGCGAGGGTGAGGTGTTGCAGAGTCAGCATGCTAAGAGCTTCGACACTACGCGCGCCGACTACTTTGCTATTATCCACCAGAAGACGGCGAGCCTACTCGGTGTGAGTGCAGCTCTTGGAGCCTTGTCTGTGGGTGCTAACCGTGAGGAGGTGGAGCGTATGACTAAGTTTGGCGAGGCTATAGGTATGGCATTCCAGATTCAGGATGATATTCTTGATTATAAGCGAGATAACAATACTGGCAAGCCGTCGAATAACGACCTTCGTGAGCATAAGATAACCTTGCCACTAATCGAGGTTATGGAGCGTAGCGATAGTGCTGCGAATGAGGAGATTATCGCCTTGTTGAAGCGTTGCGATAGCGACGAGGAGGCGGTCAATCAGTTGCACAATATCGTCGTTGAGCAGGGTGGTATGGAGTACGCAGCAGCCACTATGCAGGCATATATTCAGCGTGCTATGCACCTCCTATCGAAGTTCGACGACACGCCATATCGTGAGTCGTTGTTGAAATTATGTGCCTTTATTGCCGAGCGCGACAGATAGAGTAGATAAAATCTAAACATTATATAATTATGAGCACAGAAAAGAAAAATTACTTGCTTCCTATCATGGTGATGTTTGCACTCTTCTTTATGATTGCTTTCGTCACAAACTTTGCGGGTTCAATGGGTGTAATCGTGCAGAACCAGTTTGGTGCTACGCCAGCTATGGCGCAGTTGGGTACGTTTGCAAACTTCATTGCCTATGCTTGTATGGGTATCCCTGCAGGTGTTATCCTTCGTCGTAAGGGTTACAAATTCACATCGCTTCTTGCTGTTACCATCGGTTTTATAGGTGTTGGTATTCAGTTCCTTTCGGGTTACGCTGAGTCCTTCCCAGTATATATCACTGGTGCCTTTGTTGCGGGATTCTCGATGTGTCTTTTGAACATTGTGGTTAATCCTATGCTTAACACCCTCGGTGGTGGTGGTAACAAGGGTAATCAGCTTATCCAGCTTGGTGGTTCGCTCAACTCTATTGGTGGTACTATCGCACCTATTTTGCTTGGTTATCTTATTGGTGGTCAGGTGGAGAATGCCTCAGTACGCGATGCTGCGCCTGCGATGATTATCGCTATGGCTATCTTCGCATTGGCGTTTATTATCATTACGCTCACCAAGATTCCAGAGCCTCACATGGAGAGCGCTGAGGAGAAGGCTGCACGTAAGGCGGGTAAAGTTGCAAAGGATAAGTATGGTCCAATGTCATTCCGTCACTTTGTGTTGGGTGCTGTGGCTATCTTCTTCTATGTAGGTATCGAGGTTGGTATTCCTAATATTGCTAACCTATATATGACAACTCCTACAATAGAGCAGGCAGAGACAACAATTGTAGCCTATGAGGCTCAGCAGGCTGCTGAGGCTGTGGCTGCAGAGGTTGAGGCTGTGGCTGTTGTCGAGGAGGTTGCTACTCCTGAGGAGCCAGCTGCAGTGGAGGCAGTGGAGCTTGTAGCTGAGAATACCGAGGTTACTGAGGTTACTGAGGTCGCTGAGGCAGAGGAAGAGAAGATTACAGTTAAGGCGTATGATAAGGCTCAGGCTGTAGTTGCTGGCGAGACTAAGGCGGGTCGCGGTATGTCTGCTGAGA
Source organism: Alistipes sp. (assembly GCA_045633525.1). GTDB lineage: Bacteria > Bacteroidota > Bacteroidia > Bacteroidales > Rikenellaceae > Alistipes. The sequence goes on from JAZQYM010000007.1 coordinate 9,204, forward strand.
CTGCGGGCTTCCTTGTAGGTATGTATTGGTTCTTGATGATGTGTGGTCGTCTTCTTGGTGGTATCATCGGTGGTAAGGTTTCGAGCAAGGTTATGCTTACAGCTGTGAGCGCCTTGGCGATGATCTTGGTTGCTACATTTATCTACACCCCTCAGAATTCTACTTTTGTAATGCCTATCGTAGACTATGAGGTGCCTACGGGTGTTGCCATCCTCTTCTTGTGTGGTCTCTGCACATCGGTTATGTGGGGTGGTATCTTCAACCTTGCAGCCGAGGGCTTGGGTAAATATACTGCTGCTGCCTCTGGTATCTTTATGGCGATGGTATGTGGTGGTGGTGTTATCACAATCTTGCAGGGTCTTTTGGTGGACTACACAAGCTACATCGGTTCTTACTGGCTCATCTTCGCGTGTCTTGGCTTCTTGCTCTTCTACGCATTGATTGGCTCGAAGAACGTAAACAAGGATATCAAGGTCGACTAATTGGTCGTTTACCCTTCCTAAATATGGACCGTTCGATATGTTGTCGGACGGTCTTTTTTTGTCCAAAATAGGGGAGGGGTAAATGCAAGAAGTGCCGTTTATACGAGTTTTTATGGGGTTTGTGTATTGAAAATTGGTCTTTTGGTCGAAAGATGTTTTTATTTCTCGTAAATATTTTGTTATTTTGCAATGCGTTTCTCGCACGTGAGAAATAAATTGTGAAGTATGGAAAAGATAATCGAGCAGATGATTATTAAACAACAGCCAGAGGGTAATGTGGTGGTAGGCGATGATCTTGCGTTGTTCTCGTTCAAGCACTTTATCGATGAGTTGGAGGCAAACGAGCCACATAAGCTACAGCGTGCCGCTATCGTGCTCTGCACCGCGGGAAGCTGTCGAATAAAGATTAATCTTGAGGAGCACGAGATTAAGGCACCACAGCTTGTAACCTTTATGTCTGGTCAGATATTTGAGCTACTCTCAGATATAAATGACCTTGAAGGTTATGTTATATCGCTATCGAAGAGATTTATCGACAAGGTAAATCTCCCTGGTTGGCAGCATCAGTATATGAAGATGTATAACAACCCGATTACAGATATTGATCAGAATATGCTTAACTCATTGCGTCTATTCTATGCAATACTGTATCGTGCAGCTACCAACGAGCATAACCCATTCCGTTTGCAGATTATCGAGAATCTTATCAGCGTCTTCTACTACGGCGGTGTATCCTCTTTCGACAACGAGGTGGAGTCTAACCTCAAGTATAAGAACCATATCGTGGCCAACTTTCTCGAGCTTGTGCAACAGCATTACCGCGAGGAGCGACTTATCCAGTACTATGCGGGTCGTCTCTGCATCACTCCTAAGTATCTCTCTAAGCTCGTTAAGGATCACACTGGTCGTGCCGCAGCCGACTGGATAGAGCAGCACGTAATCCTTGAGGCGCGTGCAATGCTTCAGTCTACCGACCTCTCTATTCAGCAGATTGCCACCGCACTCAACTTCCCTAACCAGTCTTTCTTTGGTAAGTATTTTAAGCGTGCTACGGGTGTTTCGCCTAAGCAATACCGCACAGTCAAGTAATTTCTTGAATTTCTTGTGATAAGGGGTCATCTTCGACTCTTCAGTCAAACTGGCGAATGGGAAATACGCTTAGTATGTCCCATCCGCCAGTTTTCGTGTCAGAGCCAAATCTGACCCCTTCTGACAAGAAATTTGGTTGTGCTGCCCTGAGGGTTTGTGTCTGTTTCGCTTGTGCCAAGCGACAGCTACGCTGAAAGGGCAAAAGCGGCAGAAAGGGGCAAAAGCTGATTTACTAATTACTAATTCTCCCCTTAGGCCTCTTAGGCCCCTTAACACCCCTTCAGGCCCTTTTATAAATCCCCGCGCGAAGCGCACCTTACTTTTCCGTTTTCACTTTTCACCTTTCAGTTTATATCGTCCAACATCCTCGTTATTTATGCGCGCGTAATGCATAGATATGAACGATATGCCGAAATTTGTTATAGAAATTATGCAGTTCGCCTAAAAAGCCGTACATTTGCACACTCACTACTATGTGAAAAATTACATATTTACCATAATTATTAACTTTTATGAAAAATTTGAATCGCGCTCTATGCGCAATTTTTGCCTTCGTTGTAGCGATCTCTTTGGGCGCTTGTACAGAGCCTGGTGTAGATGGTGGCAACACAAAGGTGACAACAGAGCACGTGTCAACTACCGCTACTCCTATCGGTGCTGAGGTGGTATTTGCTACACAGAACGTTAAAGAGATCGCGTACATGGTGCGTGACGCTGAGACAAAACCAGCTGTAATTTTCCAGGGTGGTAAGAAGGTCGCTGTTAAGGATGCTACTACCACAATCTCTATCACAGGTCTTGAGTCTGAGACTCTTTACACTGTATTCTTCGCTTTCCGCGATACCGACGACAACTTTGTTGAGAATGTTGTTAAGGTTGAGTTTATGACTACAACTTATGGCGATAGCGTATTGACAGTTGTTGACCGTATGTACGATGGTTACAAGGTTCATATCCAGGTGCCAGAGGATGTTAAGGCTAAGGGTAACGCTTTGCGTTATGCTCAGAGCTCTATGCCTATGTACAACTATGCTAAGCAGAGAGGTAGTATGGAGATTGATATGCTCCTTTATAATGCTGGTCAGTACACTACTAAGGATAAGCTCGTTATCTACGATGAGTACCATAGCATCGAGCGTGATGAGAATGGCGAGATTATCTACGATGAGTCTGGTAACACTGCAGAGTTTGCAGATCCAATCGTACCAGGTGAGCCTTGCTACTTCCTTGTAGGTGAGTACTCATTTATGGCTGATAAGGAGATGCGTCTTGTTTACGCAGATCAGGATGGTGATGGCATTAATGAGATCTTCACTGTAAACGACGAGCTTTCATACTTGGAGAATAGTTTCTGGTGGTTCCCTGCAGGTTGGCAGCCAGGCTACTATCTGCCAGAATACGATTGGGAGCGTTGGATTGCAGAGGCAAATACTGATAGCTACGATCCTGAGAAGTATTGGAAAGGCTACTACGAGCGTATCTTCATTGAGACTCTTCAGCCACAGATTATCGAGAATGGTGTAGAGATTGTGGTGACAGATAAGACTCCAAAGGAGGCTTGTATCACTTTCACTGCATCAGATGAAATTGCACAGTACTGCTACATGCTCTGTACAGAGAGTGAGTATGAGACTCAGATTCTTCCACTTCTTGAGAATAATGTGGATTACTTGCGTTGGTTCACAGGTTCATACTTCGCTATGCGAACATTTGGTATCGTAACAACAGCAGATCCGATTTCAGAGCAGTGGTTGACAGACTGGTTCGTTGATACTAATGGTATGGCTGGTCAGACTATCCGCGTAATGGTTACAGGTATTGGTAATGGTGAGGGTACTATTCAGAGCTTTGACACTATGACATTCACATTGCCAGAGATTACTCTTCCAAAGCCAGAGGTTGTAGTTACTCCAGTGAAGACTGACGACCCATATAACGTAACATTCAACATCAAGAACCCTAACTACGATACTAACAAGATTCAGGAGGCTATCTTTGCTTGTGACTATGTTCGTGAGTTCGATCGTGGTCTTTCAGAGGGTTATACATCACTCCTTAAGAGCCTTAACTTTGAGGGTAGCCCTAACGTATTCTCTAAGTATGTCATCGACCAGATTAACTCTGAGGCAGGTTTCGACTTCTCAGTACCATCACGCGATGCAGCTACTTCTCGTCTTGCTGTTCTTGTTTACAACTGGGAGGGTTCGTCTAACAACCCAGATGAGTCTGGTTCACCAGCAGTTGCTGAGAACACAACTCCTAATGCAAACTATCCTACTCGTGTAGAGTCTGATCTATTCGATAAGCTTCAGGGTGAGTGGATTGCATCTGCTCCTATGAAGAACTATGTTGTTGAGACAGATGCTGATGGTAACTCTACTGGTAACTATACATACACTGATGCTGGTACATTCCAGTCTCCAGTAACTATCATGGGTGGCCTATCTTGCCCATCTACTATGCCTGATGAGGTTTGGGCTATCTATAAGGCTGCAGGTATGAGCCGTGATGAGGCAGAGGAGCTTTACGATGAGTTGGTTTCTTTGACTAAGTGGTACAACAACCGTACTCGTGGTTTCAACCGTCTATTGTGTCTTGGTTTCAACTTCGCTGATGCTGAGTACTTGCTCGATATGGTAGCTACACCATACGACTTGTTCACTATGGAGGACTACTCAGTAAGCCAGGTAAGCTATATGTTCTACGACTTCGGTCCAAAGTGGAACCTTGAGATTGATGCTGATGGTAGCGTATGGTTGCCTATCAACATCGCGATGGAGTACCCATTGGAGGCATTCAACTTCGGTCTTGATTACACATTCTACATGTTGGCTGTAGGTGAGTCATACTACCTCGGTGGCGACCTTGTAGACGCTGCAGGTAACACAACTCTTAAGGCTCGCTTCCCAGTAGAGGTGTCTGCTGACTACAACACTATCACTATCAAGCCTATCGAGTACACCGATCCTGCTGGTCTTAAGGAGTACTTCTATCCTTGTGTTGCTCAGCTCTCTGCAGGTCGAGCTACTCCACTTAACCCACGCATTAAGGGTGATCTCGTTCTTAAGCGTAACACAACTGGTAAGGCAGTTAAGGCTAATGCTCCTGTAGCAAATGGCGTTCGCCAGTCAGTTTCATCACTTGGTAAGGCTCCAGTGCCAATGGCTCGTCCACAGTTCTCTATGACACCAATAGAGAATATCAAGCCTATCAAGCGCAACGTTCTTGAGAACAAGATCGAGCCAGGTATCGAGGCATACCACAAGCGTGCGACTGCGGCTGTTAAGGCTTACTATGGCATTAAGTAATAATTTCTTGTGATAAGGGGTCATTCTCGACCTCTCAATCATTGCCCCAAATGGGAAATACGTCAAGTATGTCCCATCTGGGGCAATCTCTTTATCGAGGCCAAGCCTAACCCCTTCTGACAAGAAATTTGGTTGTGCAACCCTGGATGTTTATCTGTCGCTTGGCACACGCGAAACTATTACTAATTACTCTCTACTAATTACTAATTATTTATGCCCCTTCTGACAAGAAATTTGGGTCGTGCTGCCCTGTATGTCTGTGTTTATTTCGCTTTTGCAAGCGACAGCTACGCTGAAAGGGCAAAAGGGGCAGAAGCGGCAGAAAGGGTTTTACTAATTACTAATTCCCCCTTTGGCCCCTCATGCCTCTTAGGCCCCTTAACTCCCCTTCAGGCCCTTTTATAAATCTCGCGCGAAGCGCTCATTACTTCTAAGTTCTCAGTTTTCAATTTTCACTTTATTTACTATCTTTGTGAAAAATACAAAACTATACGACTATGGCAGATAACTATCTTGAGAAGAAGATGGAGGATTATAGGGCTGCACAGCCAGCAAAAAAACGCACGGCTACGTTGCGTAGACTACTTCAGCATAATCGCAGCTATCGTGGCTACGATGCCTCGTTCAAAGTGCGCGAGGATCAGCTATATCGCATTATCGAGGTGGCGACACTATGCCCTTCGGCGCGTAATCAGCAGGTATTGCGCTTCCGCCCAGTGCTTGGCGAGGAGGCTAAAACGGTGCTAAGTCACATTCGTCTTGGTGGTGCTCTACCTGAGCTACACCTACCCTTTGCTGGTACTGAGCCAAACGCATTTATTGTGATATGCTCTACTGTTGAGGAGTCGAAATATGTCGATATAGACCTCGGCATCGTGGCGCAGTCGATGCTTCTCCAGGCAGTAGAGATTGGCTTGGGTGGTATCTGTATCGGAGCCTTCGACCATGAGCCTATTAAGGAGGCGTTGGGTCTTAAATATGAGCCAATCTTAGTGTTGGCTATAGGTAGACCTAACGAGCATATTGAGTTAAAGGAGTGCTGTGAGGGTGATAATTTGACCTATTACCGTGAGGGTGATGTGCACTATGTGCCTAAAATATCTGTTAACGACCTAATATTGAAGTAGTATGCGCAGAGCATTAATCTCTATATTTATGGCGTTGGTGGCATTTGTAGCCCCGGCACAAGAGTATTGGGAGCGCCCCGAAATCTTCGAGTTCAACAAGCTTCCTGCTCGTGCTACACTTACGCCATACGCCACACTTGAGGATGCCCTTGAGCGCGGAGCTTCGGCGTGGGTGCAGGATATCAGTGGAGAGTGGAAGTTTCACTGGAGCGCTACGCCAGCAGGTGCACCCGAAGGCTTTGAGGCTGTAGGCTACGACGATTCATCGTGGAGTATTATGCCTGTGCCAGGCAACTGGGAGATAAATGGTTATGGCGTGCCTATCTACACCAATGTAACCTATCCATTTCCGAAAAACCCTCCATTTATACCTCATGACGACAACCCTACGGGATGCTATCGACATAGCTTCGACATCCCAACGGAGTGGGATGGTCGTAGGGTTGTGCTACACTTCGAGTCGGGACTTGCAGCGATGTATGTATGGGTGAATGGCATCGAGGTGGGTTACTCGGAGGGTACTAAGACCGCTGTAGAGTTTGACATTACGGATATGGTTAAGGTGGGTGCTAACACCTTAGCCGTTAAGGGCTTGCGCTGGGCTGATGGCTCATACCTCGAGGATCAGGACTTCTGGCGTTTATCGGGCTTCGACCGTGGCGTTAAGGTCTACACTACCGATAAGGTGCGTATTGAGGATATGTTTGTTGTTGCCGACCTCGACAAGAGTTATAAGAGTGGTGTTTACACCTCTACGGTAACAATCAATAATGGCTCTGCAAACCCATTCAAAGGCTCTGTGGAGCTTCAAGTTGTGGATAAGTCGGGTAAGGCGGTGGCAAGGCTAACAAAGAGTCTCTCGCTTGCTGCGGGTGCGACCACCGATGTGGAGTTTAAGAGAAGTATTGCCAAGGTGGCGCTATGGAGCTACGAGCAGCCAAACCTATACACAACACTTGTGGCGTTACGAGGTACTAATGGCGATATTATCGAGGCTACATCGTGCCGTACAGGCTTTAGAAAGGTGGAGATATGCGATGGTCAGTTGCTCTTAAATGGCAAGCGCATAATGATTAACGGTGTCAATATCCATGAGCATAACCCAGCAACGGGACACGTTATTACAAAGGAGCTGATGTTGAAGGATATAGCCCTTATGAAGCAGTTTAATATCAATGCCGTGCGCACGAGCCACTATCCACAGCCAACGGAGTGGTACGACCTCTGCGACGAGTATGGTATTTTGCTTGTTGACGAGGCAAATATCGAGGCGCATGGTTGCGGTACTGACTATCACAGCTCATACGACAATTTCCACCCTTCGCATCGCGAGGAGTGGAAGGGTACGCACCACGACCGTGTAAGAGCAATGGTGGAGCGCGACAAGAACCACCCTTCGGTGATTATATGGTCGATGGGTAACGAGAGCAGCGATGGCGCGGTCTATGGCGAGATGTATGAGTGGATACACGAGCGCGACAAGACTCGCTTCGTGCAGTTGGAGCAAGGCTATGGCGGTCCGCATACAGATATTATCTGCCCGATGTACCCCGATATGAATGACTTTCGTCGCTATGCCGAGCGTGAGAATATGCGTAAGCCATACATAATGTGCGAGTTCGCCCACGCGATGGGTAACTCTACGGGTAACTTTAGGGAGTTCTTCGATATTATGGCACTGGGTCCTCACATGCAGGGTGGCTTTATCTGGGACTGGGTAGATCAGGGTATCGATGCCGTAGGTCGTGACGGTCGTCACTACTGGGCGTACGGAGGTGACTTTGGAGCTTGGATGTACCCTCACGACGAGAACTTCTGCTGTAACGGTGTTGTTCTGCCCGACCGCACACCACATCCGGGACTCTATGAGGTGAAGAAGGTCTATCAGGATATCGAGTTTGAGTTGCTCCAACATGGTAAGCTGCGCATATATAACAATCACTTATACAATAACTTAGCTGACTATATTGTGGTCTATAAGGTCTTGTGTGAGGGCGAGGTTGTCTTAGATGAGGAGTTGCCTACGCTTAAGTGCGCGGCTGGTCGAAGTGTAGATGTTGCACTTAAAACGAGGGAGCAGTGCCTCGATAAGGAGTATATGCTCAACCTATACGCCCTACAGCGCGAGGCGCGAACATTGATTCCTGAGCGCCATATTGTGGCTTCGGAGCAGATAGCACTTAGCGATTATGACTATGCGCATACTGCGCCAGAGGGTAAGCTCGAGGTGGAGCGTGGCGATGGTTGGTTAGTGGCGTATGCTGGCGATACGGGAGTGTTGTTTAATACCAAGAATGGTCGTTTGGAGCGCTATGTATCTGGCGATAGAGATGTTATGTCGCAGTTGCCAGAGGCATGGTTTTGGCGTGCTCCAACCGATAACGATTTCGGTGCAGGCTTCCAGCGTACGGCAAATGTATGGCGCACAAATCGTGGTCGCACGGTGGACTCTGCCATCGAGGAGTATGAGGATAGAGTTGTGGTGCGCAATGTGCGAGAGATAGTAGATGCACCGTCACTCTTTACCACAACATATACCTTTATGGCGGATGGAGCGCTTAAGGTAGAGGTCGTTTGGGAGCGCAAGGGTGAGTTTGTGCCAGAGTTGCCACGTCTTGGTATGCGTATGATATTGCCAGAGGACTATACAAACCTAAAGTATTATGGTAGAGGTCCTTGGGAGAACTACTCGGATAGAAAGGAGTCCTCGTTTGTGGGCATCTACGAGCAATCTACCTCGGAGCAGTTGTTTCCATACGTTCGTCCTCAGGAGTCGGGCAATAAGTGTGATGTGCGCTGGCTGGAGCTTACTGATAGCGAGGGCGTAGGTCTACGCATCGAAGGCTTACAACCGTTAAGTATCTCGGCGATGCCATACCGTGCCGAGGATCTTGATTCAGGACTTACCAAGAAGCAGATGCACTACTCCGACGTGGAGCCACGCCGTGAGGTTGTTCTTAATGTCGACCTTGCTCAGCGCGGTGTAGGTGGCGATAATACTTGGGGTGCGCAGCCTCACGATCCATATCGCCTTACAGCCGACAGATATGAGTACGGCTATATTATCCGTCCGTTATCGATGTGATTTTGAAATAAGGGCTATATTTGTGAACGAGAGTACTAAATTACTAACAAACAAATAAGGGACAGCAGTCTGATATGCAGATTATCTCTCTTTCAGCCGTAGGATAGTTTACCAGAATATCCTTAAATAAAATAGGCGTGTCCTTCGGGACACGCCTATTCTGTTTCTATGTGGGAGCGTTACTCCTTAACAAGTACGATGTAGTCGTTAGCTGCCAAAGTTACGCTGTGGGATGAGCCAAGCTGAACTTTCTCATCTGTCATAAGGTTGGTCCACTCGCCTGTGTTAGGAACATCGATGGTTGTTGTAGCCTCGCTGTTTGTGAAGTTAGCCACAACAATAACCTTGTCCATAACAAGAACCTTACCGCTCATATATGCATCACCAACAGTCCAAGTGTGTACATCTAAAGTCTCCTGACCATAGTAGTCCTGGTGGCTTGTACGCCAAGTGATAACCTTAGACAATGCGTCGTAGATAGCCTTACGATCTGGGTTGTTGAGGTAGTTCCAACGTACTGGCTTGCGGTGTGTACGATACTCGTCGCCGTTACCTACAACGCCCTTGTCGTTAGCGTTGATAGAGATATCGTAACCAAGCTCACCAAACTGCCACATCATCTTTGGATATGGAGTGAGGAAGTGGAAGGCATAGACTGCCTGAACACGCTTAGAGATAACAGACCAGTTGTTCTTAACCCAAGACTGACCATACGCGTTAGCCTTGTAAACGATACGCTCCTCATCGTGAGTCTCGATGTTGTTTACGCGACCCTTTTTGAAGTCGGCAAAGCTACTCTTATTGTTGCCAGTCCAGCCCATTACAGTCTCCATATAGCCATTCATAGCGTTGTTGTTCCAGCAGAGTGCGCCTACGCTGTTGTAGAGCTCAGACTCCTCGTTTATAGCGCAGAAGTGCTCAAAAATAATGTATGCATCTGGCTCTACGGCGCGGATAGTGTTAGCATAGCCCTTCAAGATACCAATACGCTCTGCAGAGTAACCTCCAGCATCGTAGTTACTTGGGTGCTGAACGAAGCCCTTAGTAAGGTCGAAGCGGAAACCGTCAACATTGTACTCCTCCAACCAGAACTTCAAAACATCGTTGAAGTACTCCTTAGTACCCTCGTATGTGTGGTTGAAGTCGTGGTAAACGCTGAAGTTGTGTGTAGCAGTTACGTTGAAGAATGGGTTATTAGAAGCAGTGTTGCTACCGTTCCACCACATCTTAGCGTATGGGAAGAGACCTGTAGCGTGGTTGAATACAACATCTACGATAACCGCGATACCGCGCTTGTGGCACTCGTCGATAAAACGTTTGTAGTCCTCCTCAGTACCGTAAGCCTTATCTGTAGCGAAGTAGAAGCAAGGGTTGTAACCCCAAGAGTCGTTACCGTCGAACTCCTGGATAGGCATAAGCTCGATAGCGTTGATACCCAAAGTCTCAAGGTAGTCGAGCTTCTCGGTTACGGCGTTGATAGTGCGCTGCTCGGTAAAGTCGCGGATAAGCAACTCGTAGATAGCCAAAGAGTTCTCCTTTGGACGGTCGAAGTCCTCAACCTCCCATACATACTCTACTGGGTTTAGCTCGAATACAGATACGATATCTGATGTGTACTCAGCTGGGTATGGCTTAAGGTCAGGATATGCCGATGTGATGTACTTGTCGTTCCATGGATCAAGAATCTTGGTTGCGTAAGGGTCTCCAATCTTGATAGACTTGTCCACGAAGTACTGGTAGCCATACTCAACACCCTCCTCAAGACCTGTGATTGTGATCCAGAAGTAGTTGCCATCGCGCTTCATCATATACTCGTTAGATGGAGCATAGTTGTTGAAGTCACCAAGGAGGATTACAGACTCCTTGCCTGGAGCGTAGAGAACAAATGTAGCCTCGTTGCCGTTGATGGTTACACCATTCTTAGCACCGGCAGGGCGTGGCTCGCTGGTTGTAGTACCCAATACAGATACCTTGATAGTAGCCTCTACCTCGTCGATACCGTCAGTAGCTACAGCGCGGAAGGTGATATCCTCAGCCTTAGTAGGTGTAAAGCGGTACTCGATAGTGCTGTCAGATGTCTTAGATACAGCCTTCTCGTTCTGGTAGAGTGTCATCGATGTAGCCTTCTGGCTCTTAACGATTACGCAGCACTCCTCGCCAGTTGTAAGGAAGGTGCCATCCTTAGGAGATGTGATGTATACGCCAAGACCCTCCTTAACAGTCTCGATGAAGATGTCGCTACCGTTGTCCTTAACCTCCTTCTTGCCATCTGCAGAGCGGAATACGAAGGCAAGAGCCTCGATAGTCTCGGTAGCAGGTACATTATAGTACGCACGAGGACCACCCTTAAGAGTCAATGTCCAGAGGTTATTGCCATGCTTCTTAAGTTTGCACTCAGGCTTGTTCTCAGTCCAACCAGCTTTGGTATATCTCCAGTTGCTTGAAGAGGCGCTCTTATCGGTAAGCACACCTGTGTGTGCATATACATCGCCTGAGAAGTTCTCGATAGCTGTACCCTTACCGTTAAGGATGATGGTTACAGTTTCGGTAGTCTCCGCAAGGATGATGTCTGGGTTTGATGATACAAGAGGGTAAGACTTTGTCTCGTCAAGGACGAAGTCGTTACCGCCTACATCAGGATTCTTTGTATTGTCGATTCCCTCGTCTGAAGAACAAGCTGAGATCGACAATGCCACCATAATGGCGAGTGTCAAATAACGAAATAGTTTCATCTCTGTAGAGTTTTTATGTGATAAATTATAATTTTAGTCTCGTTAATTACTACTCTCAGTATATGCACGCACGTATGCGCGCATAATCGGTACAAAGTTAGGTAAAATATGCGATAGGTAAAAAAAGACCACCGAGCATTTTTGCTCGGTGGTGCTATTTGTGGGTTGAATGGTCTGATTATCACTATGAGTGGATGAGGTATTCCTCCAATTTTATGCGCCACTCGTTGGGCATAGATACCGTCTGCTGTGTCTCGAAATCAAAGGCTACCATTACAGAACTACTCTCCGTAAGGCACTTTTCGCCACACATAATGCGCTGATGGAGAGTCATACTCTTATTGCCCAAACGCGATACATCAGTAACCACAACGATATCGTCTGTTAAGCGTACTTGACCGAAGTAGTCGGTGTGTGTCGATGCGGTGATGATGCGGAGTTTGTCGAATACACCAGTGATGCCTAACACCTTGGTGTAGAAGTCTGTCTTGCCCATATCGAAGTAGCTCTGTTGCCAGATGTTGTTGACGTGCATAAATGAGTCTACATCCGAAAAGCGCTTCTGTACGGGCGTTATAAGTTGTTTATTCATAACGTATTAACCTCTAATAATCTCTACCTCGCCTCCCTCGCCAAATGCGATTATAGAGCTTGGCTTTAGTGTTGGCTTACCCTCGAAACGTGGGTTAACAACATAGTCCACACCGTTGATAATCTCCTCGGCAACATCCTTCAAGCGCTTAGCTGCTGGCTCGCCAGAGATGTTTGCAGATGTTGAGACGATAGGCTTGCCAAACTTACGAAGTAGAGCCTGGCAGAAGTCGTGCTGGGGAACGCGAACACCGAGAGTCTTGCTCTCAGGGATAAGATTTGGGGCTACACCAACAGCTCCTGGAAGAATTGCTGTAAGTGGCTTATCCGAGAGCTCCATAACCTCGAACGCAATACCTGGGGCGCGGTTTACATAGCGCACAATCATATCGGCATCGCGGCAGAGGCAGAGCATTGAGTGTTTATCCTCGCTCCTCTTAAGTGCATATACCTTAGCTACAGCCTCCTCGTTTGTAGCATCGCAACCAATACCCCATACCGTATCGGTAGGGTAGAGGATAAGACCTCCCGCGCGGAGAACCTCGATACATTTATCTACTGCTTTCTGCATAGCTAACTACTTTTTGGTCAATTCGTTGAAGCAGTGGCGGCAGATAGGCTGGTAGGTGTCGTGAGCACCCAACAATACCTGCTTGTCGTCGGTTGTAAGACGGTGTGAGTGGTGTGCAAGGTCGCCACAGCGAACGCAGATAGCGTGTACCTTAGTTACATACTCGGCTGTTGCCATAAGTGCTGGCATAGGACCAAAAGGAACACCCATATAGTCCATATCCAAGCCGGCAACAATAACGCGGATACCGCTATCGGCAAGCTTTCGACAAACATCCACGATGCCGTCGTCGAAGAACTGCGCCTCGTCGATACCCACAACATCGACATCTGCGGTCATAAGCAGAATGTTCTGAGCCGACTCTACAGGTGTTGAGAGTATGGCATTTGAGTCGTGCGATACTACCTCCTCCTCGGAGTAGCGCACATCTATCGATGGCTTGAAGATCTCGACCTTCAAATTTGCAAACTGCGCACGCTTCATACGGCGGATAAGCTCCTCGGTCTTGCCCGAAAACATCGAGCCACAGATGACCTCAATCCAGCCCTTATTCTTGTTGTTCTCTAAAAACATAATTTGCTATAGTGTTATTCTATTGTTCTAATTGTCAGTGTGTTGAATTATTCGTCTAAGCGGATAATCTTTGCTCCAAGAGCATTTAGACGATTGTCGATATCTCTATAACCGCGGTCTATCTGCTCGACATTCTGAATGGTACTTGTACCCTCTGCGCTCATTGCAGCGATAAGGAGAGCAACACCAGCGCGGATATCTGGCGAAGTCATATTCGCAGCGCGCAAAGGTAGACGGTGGTCAAGACCAATTACGGTAGCACGATGTGGGTCGCATAGGATAATCTGCGCTCCCATATCGATAAGTTTGTCGACGAAGAATAGGCGGCTCTCGAACATCTTTTGGTGGATAAGCACCGAGCCCTTAGCCTGTGTCGCCACTACGAGGAAGATAGAGAGTAGGTCTGGTGTAAGACCTGGCCATGGAGCATCGGCAATGGTCATAATTGAGCCATCGATAAAGCTCTCGATGCTGTAGCTATCCTGAGCAGGGATATAGATATCGTCGCCACGCTGCTCGAAACGGATACCCATACGCGCAAACTGCTGAGGGATGATACCGAGGTTATCGTATGATACATCCTTGATAGTAAGCTCTGAGCGTGTCATTGCAGCCATACCAATAAAGCTACCCACCTCAATCATATCAGGAAGCATAGTATGCTCTGTGCCGCCAAGCTCCTTAACACCATCAATCACAAGAAGGTTAGATGCAATACCCGAGATTTTTGCACCCATGCGGTTAAGCATCTTGCACAACTGCTGGAGATATGGCTCGCAGGCTGCGTTGTAGATAGTAGTGCGACCCTCAGCAAGAACGGCTGCCATAACGATATTTGCAGTACCTGTAACAGATGCCTCGTCAAGAAGCATATATGTACCCTTAAGGCGTTTTGCCTCAACGGTGTAGAACTCGTCGCTGATATCGAAGTTAAAGGTAGTTCCGAGCTTCTGGAAGCCGAGGAAGTGGGTGTCGAGACGACGACGACCAATCTTGTCGCCACCAGGCTTAGGCATAAAGCCCACGCCATAGCGCGCCAACAATGGACCAATCATCATCACCGAGCCACGCAAGCGACGGCAACGCTTATGGTAGTCTGCTGAGCGTAGATAGTCCAAGTCGATATGCTCGGCTTGTAGAGCGAAGCTATCCTCGGATAGTTTCTCTACTACAACGCCCATTTTACCCATAAGCTCCAAGAGCTGCATAACGTCAGCGATGATAGGTACGTTGTGTAGTACCACGCGCTCCTTTGTAAGGAGTGCTGCGCATATAATTTGAAGTGCCTCGTTCTTAGCACCTTGAGGTACGATTTCTCCCTTTAAGCGGTGTCCGCCTTCTACTATAAACTTTGCCATAGTGGTAATTTTTTCCAAAGGTACGAAAATTTTCTGTTCGGAGCAAAATATTTATGCGGCTGATGGGTGGATTTTGTGATGATTTTTATCCTAAGGATAGAGTCTCATTCGGGCAAATTGATGTGCGTGAACAAAATATATTCCGGTCTTTAATTGGCTGTTCTCTTATTGAAATTCTCTTCTGTTGCCAAAATAGGATTGAAATAGATTTATTTTGACACAAAAACGTAAAAACTTTTTTTGTGTTTTGAGTTTTTTATATATCTTTGCCCCGTATTTAATAGAGACAATAAGCTTTAATATATGACACAGAAGGAGATAATAGTTCGTGAGGCGGCGAAGATGTTTTTGTCGGAGGGTATAAAGTCTGTGAGAATGGATGATATTGCTCGTGGGTTAAGTGTGTCTAAGCGAACACTTTACGAACTTTTTGGAGATAAGGAAGAGCTTATCTACGAGGCGATATGTCACTTTGTAGAGGAGGCTCACGCTCGTCGCAGCCTTATTTTGCAGGATGTGGACAACGAGTTGGAGGCGATGCTTGTGTCGTTGCGTGATATGATTGTGCGTGCCCCAGAGGTGGCGCGTGTGCGTCGCAACATTGAGCGTTTCTATCCTAAGGTGAATAAGCGCTTGGAGGAGAGTGGTATGATGCGTTCGAAGAGTGAACTTAGAGAGTGGCTTGCGGCATCTATCGAGCGAGGTTACCTTACGCCTACGGCAAACTGTGATTTGGTGGTGGATGTGTTGCATAACTGTGTGCAGGGTATGTTAGTTGTAGAGTATAGCGACGATACACGTTCGGCAAATGTGGTGTCGAAGGTGGCTTGTTCGGTGCTTATATTTATACGTGGTCTATGTACTCCTGAGGGTTTGGAGGTTGTAGACCGCTGTTTTAGCGCCTACTACAATAATATTTGTGTTAGCGAGACGTTGTAAATATGGGTAAATCAAAACAATAAACTATATATAGTATGAAAAAGTATCTTTGTCTAATCTGTATGGGTATTCTTTCGCTCAGCACAGCTATGGCTCAGAACGAGGGAGGCAATACAATGACGCTCACCTTGGATGAGGCTATAGAGCTTGCCCTTAGCGATAACCCTACAGTCAAGGTTGCAAACCTTGAGGTTGAACGCTACGATTATGTGCGTAAGCAGACGCTTTCGTCGCTCTACCCACAGATCGATGCATCGTTGCAGTACTCCTTGGCGTTACGTCGTCAGGAGATGACCGAGGGTTTCTCGTTCGGAGGTAAGAATACCTTTAACACCGCAGCTTCGGTCTCATTACCCCTCTTTGTCCCAGCGGTTTATAAGCAGTTGAAGCTTACCAACGCGCAGATGGAGAGTGCTGTTGAGAGTGCACGTGCCTCACGTATCGATATGATTGCTTCGGTACGCTCGGCATACTACAACGTATTGCTTGCTGAGCAGTCGTTGGCGGTGCTTAAGGAGGCTGTGCTCACTACTGAGCGCGTTGTGGAGAACACTAAGAAGATGTACGACAATGGTTTGGCTTCGGAGTACGACTACCTTACAGCGCAGGTTCAGCTATCAAATCTTCGTCCACAGGTGCTACAGACCGAGAATGCTGTTAGCATCACAAAGTTCCAGTTGAAGATGTATCTCTCGCTCCCAGCGGATGTTGAGATAGAGGTTGTTGGTACTCTTGATGGCTTCCGTGATAAGGTGCTCCTATCGGAGGACTACTCTCGCGATATTAGCGACAACACTACGCTTCGTACGCTCGATATTCAGGCAGAGATGCTTCAGTATCAGGAGCAGCTAATCAAAGCATCACGTATGCCAGTGGTTGCAGCATTTGGTCAGGTGTCGTATATCGGCCAGGAGCGCGTAGATCTTAGCGGTCTTATGGGCGGTATGGCAGGTGGTGGCAACACCAATGTTGGTGATGTTGCAGCCCAGACGCGTGCTGCTGCCACTTCGCAGTCTAAGTTCTGGTGGCAGTGCCCAATCTCGGTAGGTGCGCAGGTTAGCATCCCTATCTTCGCGGGTTTCAAGACTGTAAACCAGCTTCGCGAGGTGCGTAACCAGATTTCGCAGCTCAACATCCAGCGCGAGTACGCCGAGGAGGGTATTCGCCTACAGGTAGAGCAGGCGATTAACACCCTTATCACAGCTCGCGAGACTATGCTCTCGAACGAGCGCACCGTGGAGCAGGCAGAGAAGGCATATAACATCTCGCTCACACGCTACAACGCTGGTGCGGGTACTATCCTTGAGCTTAACTCATCGCAGCTATCGCTCACACAGGCGCAATTGAGCTATTCGCAGTCTATCTACGACTACCTATCGGCTTACGCCTCATATCTAAAGACTCTCGGTACTGAGAATATCTAACATATATATAATATAAGAATAACATCCCTTTGAAAAAGATAACTATGAAGAAGAGTTTGATGCTTATCGCGTTGGCTGCAACAATGGTTGGTTGTGGCTCTAATGCTCCTAAGAGTGCAGTTGTTGCTCAGGAGGAGTCAGCCGTGGCTGTGAAGATCTGCACAGCCGAGACCTCTAAGATGGAGATTACCGAGACCTATACATCAGAGATTTTGCCATTCAAGCAGAACGATATCACCCCTGCAGCTCAGGGCTTGCATATCGACAAGATTTTGGTGGATGTAGGCGACAAGGTTGCTGCAGGTCAAATTGTGGCGACAATGAATAAGACCTCCCTTAAGCAGTTGGAGATAAACCTCGCTACTGTTGAGGATAGCTACAACCGTATGAAGCCAGTGCATGAGGCGGGCGGTATCTCAGACCAGCAGATGTTGGAGTTGGAGAATACGCTCAACCTACAGCGTGAGATGGTGGATAATATGCGCCGCAACTCAGAGATTAAGTCTCCTATCTCGGGTGTAATCACTGCACGTAACTACGAGAATGGTGACCTCTTCACCTCTATGCCTATTCTCCATGTTATGCAGATTAACCAGCTCAAGGTTATGGCAAACGTATCGGAGCAGTACTATACAAATGTAAAGGTTGGCGATAAGGTAGATATCAGCGTAGATATCTTCCCAGGTGAGAGCTTCGAGGGTAAGGTTTCACGTATCGCACCAGCGTTGGATGCTGCAACTCGTACATTCAGTGTAGAGATCACAATTCCTAACGCCAAGGAGCGTCTACGTCCAGGTATGTTTGCACGTGCTACATTCCACATGGGTGAGATTGAGGGCGTTATGGTTGATGATGTAGCTGTTCAGAAGCAGGCAGGTTCGGCTGAGCGCTTTGTATATGTTATCAACGACGGTGTTGCTGAGTTCCGTTTTGTGCGTGATGGTCGTCGTGTGGGTAGCAAGGTGAGCATCCTCGAGGGTCTTGAGGCTGGCGAGCAGGTGGCTACAACATCATTTGTGCGTTTGACAGACGGTAAGGCTGTAGAGGTTGTTACCGAGTAGAGCTAATTGTACAACTTATAAGAAGTTACAACAATGAAAATATATGAATTAGCGGTGCGCAAACCGATTTCGACAGCGCTTATATTTATAGGTGTTGTGGTTTTCGGCTTGTTCTCAGTGGGTAAGTTGGGTGTTGACCAGTACCCAGATATTGAGGTGCCATACATCAGTGTTATCACGATGTATCCAGGCGGTAATGCTGAGGATATCGAGACTAATATCACCCGAGTGTTGGAGGATCAGCTCAACTCGGTGGACAACCTCGATAAGATTACTTCGCAGTCTAAGGATAATGTTTCGATTATCTCTTTGGAGTTTGAGTATGGATGCGACCTTACCGAAGCGGCAAACGATGTTCGTGATATCGTGAGCCGTGCACAGTCTATCCTTCCTGATGAGGTGGAGTATCCTACAGTTATGAAGCTCTCGGCATCGATGATGCCTATTATGATGCTCTCGGTAACGGCTGATGAGAGCTACGCTTCGTTGGCTAAGATCTTGGACGATAAGATGGTTAACGAGCTAAACCGTATAGATGGTATCGGTTCGGTAGCTGTTATCGGTGCTCAGCAGCGTGAGGTGCAGGTAAACGTAGATCCAAATAAGTTGGAGGCATACGGTCTTACTATCGAGTCTTTGGGTCAGCTTATCGCCTCAGAGAATATCAATGTTCCAGCTGGTACGCTCGATCTTGGTGACCAGGTCTTCAACCTTAAGTCTGATTTGCAGTTCGATGACTCTCGTGTCTTGAACGATATCGTTATCTCTAACCGTAACGGTCGCACCGTTATGCTCTCTGATGTAGCTACCATTATCGATACTTTGGAGAAGGCTACTATGGATGAGCGTATCAACGGTCGTCGTGGTGTGCGTGTTATGGTGCAGAAGCAGACTGGTGCAAATGCCGTGCAGATTATCGAGGATGTACAGGCTAAGTTGGAGAAGATTATCCCTACACTCCCAAGCGATTGTCAGGTGGAGACTATCTTCGAGAGCTCACGCGAGATTAAGGATGCGATTAACTCACTATCGCAGACTATTATGTTCGCCTTTATCTTCGTTATCCTTGTGGTGATGTTCTTCCTTGGTCGTTGGCGTGCAACATTCATCATCTGTTTGACCATCCCTATCTCGTTGATATGTGCCTTTATCTACCTCTTTGCTACAGGCTCAACGCTCAACATCATATCGCTCTCGGCGCTCTCTATCGCTATCGGTATGGTTGTGGATGATGCTATCGTGGTGTTGGAGAATATTACAACACACATTGAGCGTGGCTCTAAGCCTAAGGAGGCGGCAATCTACGCTACCAATGAGGTGTGGTTGTCGGTAATTGCTACTACGTTGGTTGTTGTAGCGGTATTTATGCCGTTGACAATGATCCCAGGTATGGCGGGTATCCTCTTTAGCGAGCTTGGTTGGATTGTGACTATCGTGGTTTGCGTCTCTACCACTGCGGCTATTACGCTTACCCCAATGATGTCGGCATACTTCCTTAAGATTGATGGCGCTGCACATTCATATAAGGGTATCGGTATTATCTACAAGCCTATCGATAAGTTCCTTGCATGGCTCGACCGCATCTATGAGGCTTCGTTGCGCTTTGTTGTAAAGTGGCGTAAGAGTGTTATTGCGGTGTTGTTGCTCTTCTTTGTGGTATCCTTGTCGCTTATTAGCAAGGTTCCTACCGAGTTCTTCCCGCCAGCGGATAATGCGCGTATCAATATGACCGTGAAGCTCCCACAGAATGTTCATGTGGACTACACCACACGTGTAGCGCGCCAGATTGATGATATCATTGCCGAGAAGTTCCCATTTATCAATATCGTCTCTACCTCTGCGGGTGCAAACTCTTCGGAGAGTGCCTTTGCAGCGATGCAGACCACAGGTTCGCATATCATCAACTACAATATGCGTATGCCTCGTATGACCGATATTGAGCGTCCAACAATCTTTGAAATTGCAGATGTATTGCGTGCTGAACTTGCTGCAATACCAGAGATTACCGAGTTCTCTGTAAGCCCTGGTGGTGGCGGTGGTATGGGTATGGGTTCAAGTACCGTGAATATCAAGGTCTATGGTCACGATATGGATAAGGCTATGGCTACTGCAACAGAGCTTCGTAGTATGGTGTCGCAGCTTACTACCATGCGTGATGCACAGCTTTCACGCGAGGAGCTACAGCCAGAGTATAACGTGGTCTTCGACCGTGAGAAGATGGCGTACTATGGTCTAAACCCATCTACAGCTGCACAGTTTGTGCGTAACCGTATATATGGTTACGAGTGTAGTAAGTATCGTGAGGATGGTGACGAGTACAATATCGTTGTTCGCTACGACGAGCCTTTCCGTGAGTCGTTGGAGAGCGTCGAGAATATTACCCTCTACAGTGCTACTGGCCAGCCAATCAAGCTCAAGGATGTAGCTCGCGTTGAGGAGTCGTTCTCATCTCCAACTATCGAGCGCGAGAACCGTCAGCGTATCGTTACAGTCAAGGGTTCTGTAGGTGCAAATGTTGCATTGGGAGAGGCTCTTGCTGAGGTTAACGCTATGCTTGCTAACTACGATGCTCCATCGGGTATTACTCTTGAGATTGGTGGTACTATCGAGGAGCAAGGCGATGCCTTCTCAGATATCTTGTCGCTATTGTTGCTTATCATCGTATTGGTATATATCGTGATGGCGACGCAGTTCGAGTCTTTGGTATATCCATTTATCATTATGTTCTCGGTACCATTTGCCGTGTCGGGTGTATTCATTGCCTTGTGGATAACTGGTACGCCACTATCGCTTATCGCCCTTATCGGTGCTATTATGCTTGTGGGTATCGTAACTAAGAACGGTATTGTGCTTGTGGACTATATGAACCTCCTTGTAGAGCGAGGCTCTAAGGTCTCGGATGCTGTTATCGCGGGTGGTAAGAGCCGTCTACGTCCAGTGTTGATGACCTCACTCACCACTATCCTCGGTATGGTGCCTATGTCCTTGGGTATTGGTGAGGGCTCAGAGATCTGGCAGCCTATGGGTATCGCCGTTGTAGGTGGTCTCCTTGTCTCTACCCTTATTACTCTCTTTATCATCCCATCCCTATACTCTATGCTTGAGGGTCGTAAGGAGCGTAAGGCAGCACAGAAGGCACTTCTTCAGGCACACGAGGATGAGTTTATTCGTACATATATAAACAAGTAAAAGTATGAAAGCACTATTTATATCATATAACCAGGCCCTCACCGATCGTATCAACAAACTTCTCGATGACTTCGGTGTACGTGGCTTTACCCGCTGGGCACTAACTGAGGGTCGTGGTACTCACGATGGTGAGCCACACTACGGCACTCACGCTTGGCCAGCAATGAACACCTCTGTATTGGCTATTGTCGAGGATGAGAAGATTCCTGTTCTTCTCGATGCTTTACGTGCCATCGACGCAACCACAAAGCAGCAGGGTTGTAGGGCGTTTGTTTGGGATATAACAGCTCAGATGTAAATTTCTTGTGATAAGGGGCACATCTTTGTCCCATCCCAAAAGTAAGACCCCTCGGGCTGTACTACTTGTACTATCCCGAGGGGATCTTCTTTTGCGATAGAACAAATCTGACCCCTTCTGACAAGAAATTAGGTTGTGGTGCTAATATCGGTTGTGTGTGCCCTTCTGACAAGAAATTTGGGTCTCGCGCTTGGTAATGTTTTTTTTGAGACCACAGAGACGAAAGAGACCACAGCGAAACAGAGTATCATCAGAATGATAATAAATTTCTCTGTTGTCCCTGTTGTCTCTGTTGTCCCTGTTGTCTCCCAATAATTAATCTCCGCGCGAAGCGCACCACACTTTTG
Organism: Alistipes sp.; assembly: GCA_045633525.1. GTDB lineage: Bacteria > Bacteroidota > Bacteroidia > Bacteroidales > Rikenellaceae > Alistipes. The sequence goes on from JAZQYM010000007.1 coordinate 31,378, forward strand.
AGGCAAAACTTCGTAAAACAAAAAATGGCTATCCCACAAGGATAGCCATTTCAATATTAATTAATGTTACTACTCTGTAGCAGTCTCTCTCTTCTCAGCTGGAGCCTCACTCTCTTCAGTAGTCTCTACTACCTCAGCAGCCTCAGTCTCCTCAGCTGCGGTTTCTGCAATAGTAGCTCTCTCCTCCTGTGCTGAGAACTGGAATGGGATAGCCTTGTCGAGCTCGGCAACCTCCTCCTCGTTAAGCTCCGCGTATGGACGCTCGTAGAGGCGTACGGCGATAGAGTCGCGGTACATATTGAAGCCTGCCTCAACCTCGGCAACAAGGCTCTGCTGTGTCTCCACAGAGAGCTTATCTACGTTGATAAGGTTCGCAACATCGATCTTCTCGCCATCAACAACCTCCATCTTATCGTGCTCCTCGAGCAACTGTGCCTCGATAACGCGTGCCAATGAGCCCTCCTCCTCTGGAGTATCGTCAGCCTCGTCGGTAAAGATGCGGTCGCCAACCTTAACCTGGTTCTCGCCGACGATCTCGATAACCACAGGCGATGTGGTGTAGCGGTCTGCGCCACCCTCGAATGTTGTAGGTTCGCCGAATGCGAATAAGTATAGTGTGAACAACAAGTGTGCTGAGATAGCTGCTACAAGACCACCGATAGTATGTGCAAGGATAGCCTTAGAGGTGAGCTTACGGTAACCAAGAGCATCAAGCATAGCGGTGTGAGTGCTGAGGTAACCACTCCAGCACATACCGATAGCAGTGAATACTGCGATAGCGTTACCATCGATGATATTCTGAGCAGCGAACTCTGGCACAAGGCTCAATGCTGCACCTACAGCACCAAGTGATGTGATAGGGAATGCCATAAGGGCTGGGTGCTCAAAGCCGAAGAGCCAGTCGAAGATGAAGTTAATCTTACCGAACAACCAAGGCAAGAACTCGATACCCTCGTATGCAGCACCATCATAAATACCATTGTCGCCAGTACCGAATGTGAGCAACATCACAAGTGTAGAGATAATAAGTACGCCAGGGATGATTGAAAGACCTACATCAACACCAGTCTTACCGCCATCGAGCAATGAGTTGAGGATACGAGTAAACATAGATGTCTCCTTAACCTCCTCTTTCTCCTTCATCTCCTCCTCTGAAAGCACTGCTGCGAACTCCTCCTTGAACTCTGGGTGCTGCTTAAGGATGAAACGCTGCATAAGTCGTGTAGAGCAGATACAGCCGATAAATGCACCGATAAGACCAAGGAATGGCTCTACGAAGTAGCCCTGCGAGATCATAAATACGATTACAAGAAGACCCATACCGAAGGCGGTACCGAAGTTGGTAAGCGAGATAAACTGGAACTTCTTAAAATAAGAGCTGAAGCGCTTATCCTTTGCAAGTGAGATAATAGCTGGGTTATCAGAAAGGAATGTCATCACAGCACCCAATGAAGCAACACCTGGAAGGTTAAAGAGAGGCTTCATCAATGGGCGTAGGATACGCTCCAAGAGGTTTACAACGCCAAACTCCACGAAGATGCTACCAAGTGCACCTGTGATAACACAGATAGCCATAAGATAGAAGACGGTGTTGAGCAACAAGTCGTGCGCTGTCTTCATAATAGTGTTAAGCATATTTGGCACACCCATCACCGAGCCGATACCGCCAAAGATGCCGATAACGATAACAAGGCAGAGAATACCAGGAAGGTACTTCTTAATGCCCTTTGAGTTGTTTCCCATAGTTTATTTGTTTAATTAACTTAAAATCAATGTGATATATTACTTAAGAGAGTTCTTTAGACCCTGCAACACATCGATCTTCCAAGTAAGACCGAAGGTGAAGAATGAGCCCTTATCGAGAGCTGTACCGCCACGGTTGCCATTCTTGCCAGTGTTATAGACGTATGCAGCGTGTAGGCGTAGGTCGCGGTTGCCAAGGTGGCCCATAGGGTAGTACTCGATACCACCACCAATGCGTGTAAGGTCGGTGTTAGGGTGAACGAAGAGTGGCTGAGCATCTGCGCCTGCCTTGTCGTAGGTAACCTTAGCAAAGAGGTTTACGCGCTGTGCAACCAACTGTGAGAACTCTGCCATAATAGAGTAGTTCTTGAGCATAAACTCCTCTGTGGTTGTACCACGATTCATAAAGTCAAGCTCAAGGGTAGAGTCGCCAAACTTAAACTGGTTACCCAAAACGAAGTAGGCATCAAACTTGCCCTTCTGGTACTCTACAAGGTTTACAGAGTGGATAGCCTTGTAGCAGCCGTGTGAACCGAAGTAGTATAAGTTATATGCGTAGAGGTCATCCATATTGCCATTAAGACCGAGTGGATTGTATGGGCTCTGGCAAATTTGGAATGTCAACGACTCGTTACCCTTGTTGGTTGTATATGATGCCGATGCACCAAGCTGGAAGCAGTTTACATTGTTCCAGTACTCCGAGCAGTAGTAGATCTCGATAGGGGCGCGGTCGTACTCCCAACCACCAATCATCACTACCTGCTTACCTGCTGAGAATGACCAATTATCACTCGCCTTGTATGTGAGGTGTAGCCAGTCGGTGTTGTTGACAAACGTACCATCCTGATTTGGGCGGCTAAAGCGCTGACGCCACGAGTAGCTGAACTTTGGTGCAATCTGACCATCCATACGGAGGTTGAAGTAGCGCACCTTAAAGCCTGAATTGCCATAAATCTCGTTGCCATCAAGAGCCTCGTTAAGGTAGTCGAAGCGGCTCTCAACGCCAAGGCGGAAGATCTCGTTGCTCTTCTCGTAGCCCTGCTGTGCTGCTGCCGATGTAAGGCTAAGTGCAGCCACGGCAACGCATAGAATTTTGGTAAAAGTTTTCTTCATATTGTGTAAGTTTAGATTTTGCAAACGCCTAATACCTCTAATTACGGGCAAAGATATATAAAATATCTTAAGTACGCACATAAAAATAGGGTTGCCCGTAAATTTTTGGACAACCCTACTCTTTACAAAGAGTATCTACTCACTATTCCTGCTTCTCGGCAACCTTTGCCTCGGCCTTAATCTTAATCTTTGAGAATGCCTTAACCAAGGTCTCATTGTTGGTCTTTGCTGGGTCGTAAGTTACGGTAACGGTCTTTGTTGGAACATCAACCTGCACATCCTTAACGCCCTTCTCGTAAGGGATTGTGTTGGTAACCTTCTTAGCGCAGCCAGCGCAGTCGATATCTGTAACGAACTCTACGGTTACTGTCTTCTTCTTACCGCCCTTCTTAGTCTCCTGGGCATTTGCGATGCCAACACTAAATAGTGCTACAAGGCACATCAAAATAATCTTCTTCATAGCTTTAAGGTTTTATTTATTAACGTTTATATTCCTAAATTTATTATACTAATACTCAAATTAGTAGATGTTGAGTCGAAGACCAATGTAGAACTTGCGACCCATAAGTGGACCCCATACCATTGATGAGTTGAAGCCAGGGTTATATGCTGTGTCACCCTCCATAATGATAGGCTTGTTGCCGCCATTTACGCCCTGAAGGTAGTTGGCGATATTCTCGCAGCCAGCATATAACGTGAGGTTACTCATCTTATAGCTTACCTGTGCGAAGTACATAGGGTAGCTCGGTGAGAGTGTAGGGTTGTTCACCGCAGCATCCATATCGCCACTGAGCTCTGGTAGGCGTACAGGACCATTCATCTGAGCTGTAACATCGAATACCCAGCGCTGCACGGCATACTGGATGTTGATAAGACCCTTGTAGCGCGATGTTAGTGGGCGCTCAACAAGGTATTGTTTGCCATTCTGCTCCAAGGTCATCATTGCGTTGGTGTAGCGGAATGTTGCAAAGAGGTCGAAGCCTCGGAATGGTGTCCAGTTGAAGTCAATCTGATAGTTATCTGTATATGACTTGCCGTTTGTGTTGTAGATATGTGTGGTGTTGTCGCCACGCTCCTGGTCGAAGACCATGGTGTTGAAGAACTGCGTGCGGAAGTAGTCAATGCTGATTGTCGCCTGGTCGTCACCCGCAAGCGAGAAGGTCTGGGCAAGGCTACCACCAAAGGTTGCAGCGCGCTCCATATCGTCGTTGAGGTTGTCGGTAACGATGTTGCGTGACGAGGTCATAATCCAGATGTTGTCTGTAACGAGGTTCTGTCGACGGTAGCCCATACCTGCCGATGCACGCAATGTGGTACGTGGGGTGATGGCCCAACGGATATGTGTACGAGGTGTGATAAGCATCTCAGGCTTAGCATTGTAGTAGTACTTGCCATTCACAATAGAGTAGTCGCCACGAAGACCTACCACCCACGAGAACTTATCGTCGTTGTTGTAGGTGTACTCAGCAAAGATACCTGGCTCGGCAAGTGTAGCCTTGCCATTCATCATCCACTTTGGCTCTGCTACGCCCGAAGAGGCATCCTGCTGAAGGTAGTCGTTGTCCATCATACGTGCGTATGCCGATACTCCTGCGTTCAACGACGAACGCTGTGTGAAGTAGTGCGCGTAGGTGGCGTTGAAGCGTAGGGTCTGCTCCGCAACGTCTACATTATTAACACCGAAGTATGAGTCGGTGAGGTAGTTATCGTAGTCGAGGATCATAGCGATATTATTCTGCACAGCATCCTCAGCATTGCCAGTGAATGTGCGCTCGTAGCCTACTGGGATACCGAGCTTCATATATGCATTGATATTGCGGTTGTGGATCTTCGAGCCGTATGGAGTCTCGAGAGGGTTCTGCATCATCTGGTCGAATAGGTCTTCGCTATAGTCCATCTGACCGCCCACGCGATTCTCGTTCACAACCTTCCAGCCCCAGCGAAGCTGTATGCCGTCACTATTCTGCCACAGCCACTTATTTGCAATGTTTATCTGGTTCGCCTTTGGCATATCGGCAAAGCCGTCGAAGTTCATATCGTGGTGAGAGGTGTCGAGCGAGCCGTGTGCCATAATAACGGTTGAGAGACTCTTATCAGGTGTCAATGGAATAGCCGATGAGATATTTATCTCTGGGCGCATCTCATTATCGAAGTAGAGGTTTAGGAAGAAGCGCTCGTCGTCGGTAGGCTTGCGGTGCTCGAGGTTAATCTGACCGGTAATAGCCTCGTGACCAGCTGTTACGGATGCAACGCCCTTAGATACCTGAATAGAGTTTAGCCACATACCTGGGGTGTAGCTAAGACCGTATGTAGCACCAGCACCCTGCATAATAGGGCGGTTCTCGTCGAGAATCTGAGTATATGTGCCTGCCAAGCCGAGCATCTTAATCTGACGCGCACCAGAGATAGCATCGCTATAACCTACGGTTACCGAAGCGGAGTTCTCGAAGGACTCGGCAAGTGAGCAACAGGCCATCTTGCACAAGCCGGCAAAGGATATCTGTTCCTGACGTGTGATACCAGTAGTCTTGGCGTAGTTACCGCGCTGCTGACCCTCGACAACAACCTCGTCGATATCTACAGCCGAAGGGGTTAGCTCAATGTTGAGTGTTGGCACACCCTTCTCCTCGACCTCAATCTCGAGTAGATCGTAGCCAAGGTAGTCTACGACAAGGGTGTTGAAGCCGTGAACACGCTTTATTGAGTAGCTGCCATCAGCAGTAGATGTAGCTCCCGCAGTGGTGTTCTTCCAAAATAGTGTAGCACCCACCAATGGCTGACCGTTGTTTACATCGGTAACCTTACCAGTAAGGGTACGCTGAGCCATTGCCACGAATGGCAAAAATAGCGCGATAAATAGTATAATTGATTTTTTCATTTGGCTTAGGTATTATGTTGATATAAAGTTATTTATGGGCGTGATGCCCCGCCTCAGCCAATGCCGAGGATATTAAGCCAATGCTGGTGGGGCACGAAGCCCAAAACTACGACTGTAGGAGTCGGAGGGTATGCCAATATCGCGTAGTTCGTACCTTTCGTACTGCGCAAAACTATGCAATGATAGCTCTTCGCTAACTGATGTTACGACGATAGGTGCGAAGAGCAACGACAATGCCGCTGCTATGCGTGAGTCGCTACGAGACTCGATAAAATCGGTGTGGTTGTCACCAAGGATAGGGTGGTGATGATCGCAACACTCCTTAGCAATGGTGGTGCCAGTGTGCGCACAGCAACACTCTGATTTACACTTGTGGTGATGATGGTGATGATGATGATCGCAAGTGAGTATTGACAACGACGAAAGAAGCGTGGCAGCGGTATATATCGCAACCATTAGAAAGGCATATATCTTTCTTCGTTGTGCCATACTCGTTTTAACTTAACTACTCAGCGATATTGCACTCGCGTAGTTTCTCAATCCAGCGCTCTGCATCAGTTGTTGCTACGCCTTTGTCGATACCGTAACGCTCTACAATTAGATTTGCAACGGACTCAGTATCAAACTCTTTACCCTGCAATTCATTCCAGAGATACAATGCGCTCTCGTTGAGCGAGATTATCTTTGTAAGGTCGCTGCCGTGCTTGCCCTGCATGATAATCACATGCTCGCCAGCCATCTCGCGCACCTTGTACTGCTCCTTAATCTTCATAATAATCAATATATTGCGCGGCAAAGTTACGAAAAATATTTTATTACAAAGTAATAGGTCTCGAAAAAATACTTTTTTTGCTATCTTTGTGGTATGAATTCAACTAAGGCTGAGCAGACAAACCCATCGATTGAGGCTATTCTTGAGAGGTGGTGGGGATATAAGGAGTTTCGACCTATGCAGCGCGAGATTATTGAGTCGGTGTTGCAGGGGCGAGATACCCTTGCCCTTATGCCTACGGGTGGCGGTAAGTCGATAACATATCAGGTGCCTGCCTTGACCTTGGAGGGGCTATGTATAGTTGTTACGCCCCTTATAGCCTTGATGAAGGATCAGGTAGACCAGCTTCAAAGGCGCGGGATATCTGCCGTGGCGGTACACTCGGGTCTTGACCCGCGACGTATAGAGATAGCCTTGGACAATTGTACGTATGGCGATGTTAAGATGCTCTATATTGCTCCTGAGCGCTTGGAGACTGAAGCCTTTAAGGTGCGCCTCAGACGTATGAATATCAGTCTGATAGCTGTAGATGAGGCACACTGTATCTCGCAGTGGGGCTACGACTTCCGCCCTTCGTATCTCAATATTGCAAAGGTCCGAGAGTTCGCTCCCGAAGCTCCTATATTGGCGCTTACGGCATCGGCAACAGAGGAGGTGGCGCGCGATATTATGCGTCATCTTAATTTTGGAGAGGAGAATATCCTACGTTCGAGTTTTGCACGTCCTAATTTGTCATACGTGGTGCGCGATAGTGGCGATAAATATGAGAATCTACTCCGCGTGATTAACCATGTGCCAGGCTCGGGTATTGTCTATATGCGAACTCGCGAGGGCACAGAGCAGCTTGCCGAGCGATTACGCAAGGATGGTATAAATGCTAACTTCTACCACGCTGGACTACCTACAATGGAGCGTTCTCTGCGTCAGGATGAGTGGCGCGAGGGTAAAACTCGCGTTATCGTTGCCACAAATGCCTTTGGTATGGGTATCGATAAGGCAGATGTGAGGTTTGTAATTCACTTTGCGATGTGCGACTCGTTGGAGGCCTACTATCAGGAGGCGGGTCGTGCGGGTCGTGACGGCAAGCGCAGTTATGCGGTGCTTCTTGCCGAGCAGAGGGATGGCGAGAGTATAGCAAAATTGTTTAAGACCGAGTTCCCACCAATAGCCGATATTAAGCGTGTCTACGAGTTGGTATGCAACTACTTGCAAGTGGCTGTGGGCGATGGTTTTGGAGCATCCTTTGCCTTCAATATTTATGATTTCTGCCACTCGGTGAAGCTCTCGTCGATAATGGTTACAAACGCTCTTAAAATCTTGGAGCAGAATAGGTTGATGACCCTTATCGACGAGCAAGATAATCCTGCGAAGTTGATGTTTACTTGTTCGCGCGATTCGCTCTATAAGCTCAATGTCGAGGGTAACGATATGGATAGTATGTTGTTGGCGATATTGCGCCTCTACAATGGTGTTTTTACCCATTTCCGCAATATCGACGAGCTTCAGATTGCCTCATTTGCGCACCTCACGCCCGAGCGCGTACACGAACTGTTGAAGGTGTTGTGGCGTATGCACGTGATACGTTATATCCCTGCTGCGCGCACGCCAATGATATATTTCGATACGGAGCGACTACCGCAAAAGGACCTTTACATCGCACCCGAGACATATCGCTATCGCTACGATAGGGCGGTGGAGCGATTCAATAGTATGTTGCACTACACCACTTCGACCAATGAATGCCGAAGTAAGATTATAGAGGAGTACTTTGGCGAGCCTAATGCTAAGGATTGTGGTATATGTGATGTGTGCCTTGCTAAGCGTAAAAGAGGAGAGACTTTCTCTATGGCTGAGAGTGTTGACACTCAGATACTTAATATCTTAGCTGCTGGCGAGAAGTGGGTTAAAGATATCGTTGCTCAGATTAGTGGTCGCCCGGAGTTTATCGCCGAGCGCATAGATTATTTATTGAGCGAGAATAAAATTTCCGTTTCGTTAAGTGGAAAAGTAAAAATAAATAAGTAATTTTGTGGGTTGCACCATAGAAATATAGATAGCAAATGGCATTTCAACACACTATAGATAACGATACCGTAGCCTCACTTCCTGCTGCCCGCTTCCCGGGTCGCATCGTTGTGGTAGAGACCAACGAGCAGGCTGAGGAGGCGTGCTTGGAGCTACAGCGCCATACTATGATTGGCTTCGATACCGAGACACGTCCATCCTTTCGGGCGGGTGTGAGCTATAAGGTGGCACTCTTGCAGCTCTCTACGGAGGATGTGTGCTATCTATTCCGTCTCTCGCAGATACGCCTAAGCAACAGTATTCTTAAAATCTTGGGCTCTAAGCATATCGTGAAGGTTGGTGCTGATGTTACGGGAGATATCCGCTCGTTGCATGCCTTGCGTCACTTTCAGGCTGATGGCTTTGTAGATTTGCAGGTTGAGGCCTCGCGCTGGGGTATTGAGGAGAAGAGCCTAAGAAAGCTGTCGGCTATAGTGCTGGGGCATAGGGTCTCGAAGGCGCAGCGCCTAAGTAATTGGGAAGCAACAATTCTTACCGACCAGCAGCAGGAGTATGCCGCAACGGATGCGTGGGTATGTACCCAAATATTGCGCACTTTGGAGAGTAGCGAGAGTGTTGCGGGCGAGCGCACAATAATCGCAGTAGCGCCTCCGAAGGAGACAAAGGATGATGGCAAGCGCCACTACAAATATCGCAAACGCAGAAACAGAGAGAAAAAGTAACCAAAGATATGAGCAAGCAGAAATTAAACATCGTACACCTACGTCGAGGCAAGGAGGAGTCGTTGGAGAGACGTCACCCTTGGGTATTCTCGGGAGCTATTGAACGTATCACTGAGCACCTTGCGCCACTTAGAGAGGGCGATTTGGTGGATGTAGTTACCAAGTCGGGAGACTTCATCGCGAGGGGTCATTGGCAGATAGGCTCTATTGCTGTTCGTGTGCTTACATTTGAGCAGGAGGAGATAGATCAGAGCTGGTGGAATAGACGCATCAGCGAGGCGTTGGGTGTCCGTAAGGCTTTGGGCTTGGTGGATAATGCCGAGACCACTTGCTATCGTCTTGTGCATGGTGAGGGCGACTTATTGCCAGGCTTGGTAATTGATATATATGAGCGTACGGCTGTGGTGCAGTGCCACTCGGTTGGTATGTATCACTCGCGCACCGCTATCGCTGAGGCACTTCGTGAGGCCTATGGCGATAAGTTGGAGGCTATCTACGATAAGAGTTCGCAGACATTGCCTTTCAAGGCGGACTTGGGTGCTATAGATGGCTACCTCTGGGGTCGTTGTGCCGAGAAGGATAATGTGGTCTTGGAGAATGGCTTGAAGTTTAAGGTTAACTGGGAGGAGGGTCAGAAGACAGGTTTCTTTATCGACCAGCGCGTTAACCGTGACCTTGTACGCCAGTACTCTAAGGGTCGCAAAGTGCTGAATACCTTTTGCTATACTGGTGGTTTCTCTGTTGCTGCCCTTGCGGGTGGTGCTACCGAGGTTGTATCTATTGACCTCTCGGAGCGTGCCGTGAAGCTTGCTGATGAGAATGCACGACTCAACTTCGGTGACGATGCTCCACATCAGGCTATTGCTTGCAATGCGGTGGAGTATTTGAAGGATATCGATTCGTCGTACGACCTTATTATCCTCGACCCACCAGCCTTTGCTAAGCATCATAAGGTGTTGGGTAATGCGCTTCAGGGATATAAGAAGATTAATGCCCGCGCCTTGGAGAAGATACGCCCAGGAGGTATCCTCTTTACCTTCTCGTGCTCGCAGGCTGTGAGCCGCGATTTGTTCCGTACAACGATATTTACCGCTGCGGCAATCGCGAAGCGTAAGGTACGTATTATCGGTCAGCTAACCCAGCCTGCCGATCACCCAATTAATATCTATCACCCTGAGGGCGAGTACCTTAAGGGTTTGGTAGTCTATGTTGAGTAGTATGCTTAAGACGCTGCTAATCGCCTCGCTTATCCTTTTTGTGGGATGTGCTGGTAATGGTGTGCCAACGCCTGCGGAGGAGGTTGTTGCGGAGGAGGTTATCAATGTTGACTCGCTACTTGAGGTTATGGATGTGCGCTATAATCAGCTTTGCGCCGAGCGCAAGGCGGCATATAGCGAGCACGATGCCGAGCTGCGCCAAGAGCTCTTAGAGCGCAACGATGCTGCGTGCAAGGCGTTGGATGACTCGCTTTGTTGGGTCGTTAATTATAAAAAAGAGGTAAAAAATTAAAATTCATTATGCGAAAGTTTATATTACTACTCCTTCTGTTGTTCCCCTTTGTTGCTATGGCGCAGACCGAGCGCAGCATCGAAATTGATGCCTCGAGTTTTGCCCCTGTGCAGACCGATGCGATGTCGGGTGTTGCGATAGACAAAATAGGCAAGGATCGCTCAAATCGTGAGTGTGCCCGCATCAAGATGCATATCAACCGTATGACGGCTGCCGAGATTGGCGAGCTGTCTGTACGTCCACTTGGTGGCAATGTGGAGCTTATGAGGTGTATTGTCTCGACCGAGGGCAATGGTCTTATCTTTGAGCTCACAGCCAAGGAGCCAACACGTTTCTATATCACACACCCCAAGTATGGTGACTCTAATGAGGTGTCGTTCAGCCTTGAGGGTGGCAAGGAGTATAGGGTAAATGCCGAGCTACGCCTTCAGCACTCTATTGTCGTGGCATCGAATTTCGCTAATGTTGAGGTATATATTGACGGCGTTTATAAGGGTGTTACCAATAACAACTATATGCTTTCTATCGCCGATGTTACCCCTGGCGAGCATAAGATTAAGGTGCAGCAGGGCTCACTTGTGAATGAGCAGACTGTGAATGTAAGTAGTGCCGATATCTCGTTCCGCATCAACCTTGACCATGTCGCAGCGCGCCCTCAGTATGTGATTTTTGAGGTAGAGCCTAAGTGGGCAAATGTTGTTGTCGATGGTATGAGCAATGTGCCTGACCAGTATGGTCTTGTTACTCTCGTGCTTAGCAATGGCTCGTATAACTACTCGGTTACGGCCAATGACTACTATACCGATAGCGGCACATTCCAGGTGCAGGGTGCAAAGATCGAGAAGCACATTGCATTGACGCCCGCCTTTGGCTGGTTGTCTGTGCCTAATTGTGAGGATTTGGATGGCGCCAATATCTTTGTCGACGGTAAGCATATCGGTACAGCACCACTAAAGAGTGATGGCATCAAGAGTGGTGAGCATAATGTGCGTATTATGAAGACCAAGTACAAGGCGTACGAGGGTACAGTTGTTATTAAGGATAATGAGGTTACAACCTTCTCGCCTAAGCTCCAGCCCGACTTTGCCGATGTTACTATCAATGCTGGCGAGGGCTGTCAGATATATGTAGATAATGAGCTTATGGGTACGACTACATGGAGTGGTCGCCTCTCATCGGGTAGCCACCTCTTTGAGTCGCGCAAGGAGAACCATCGCTCAACAGCGGTAACTAAGAATATAGAGCCAAGTATCTCTGCTCTCCACTTTAACTTGGCAGACCCTACGCCAATTATGGGTACGTTAAATATTATGAGTACCCCTGGTATGGTGGATGTCTATGTCGATGGCAAGTTGGTTGGACGCACACCTATGATGCACGATTTGCTTATTGGTAACCATACTATTGAGCTTCGTAAGCAGGGCTTCAAGGACTATAAGCGTAGCATTCGAGTCGAGGAGAATAATATTGTCGATGTTGTTGCACAAATGTATGATAAGCAGCTTAAGGGTGAGACCTATGTCGAAACAGCGAATGGTATCAATCTAAAGATGGTATATGTTGAGGGCGGTACATTTGCTATGGGCTCGAATAGTGGCGATGATGACGAGAAACCAGTACACAAAGTTACGCTTCACTCCTACTATATCGGCGAGACCGAGATTACTCAGGCACAGTGGCGCGCCGTTATGGGCTCAAACCCTTCACGTTACACTGGTGATAATCGCCCAGTTGAGTGGGTCTCTTGGAACGATGCGCAAGAGTTTTGTGAAAAACTAAGTGAGCTAACAGGCAAGCGCTATGTTCTGCCTACTGAGGCACAGTGGGAGTATGCTGCGCGTGGAGGAAATCAGAGTAATGACTATATCTATAGTGGTAGCAATAATATAGATGAAGTCGCTAAGTACGGCTCCAACGGAGGTCACTCAAATGTTAAGCGTAAGAAGCCAAATGAACTCGGCATCTATGATATGAGTGGTAATGTGTATGAGTGGTGTAGCGATTGGTATAGCTCAAGTTCGTATAGCTCATCGAGCCAAACTAACCCTCAAGGCCCGTCATCTGGTGGTGCCCGCGTTTTGCGTGGTGGTAGTTGGAACAGCAATGCGAGCTGCTGTCATGTTGCGAATCGTAACGGCGGCAATACGTCGCACACTCGCTACGATTACGGCTTCCGTGTTGTTTGTCTCCCTTAAATTAAAAGAGCAGCGAGTAGGGCAAACGGCTCGAAAAATTGATGATTATATCAACACAATAAAAGAGGTTGACTAAAAAGTAACTTAGCCAACCCCAAGAGAGTGAATAAAAAGATGTAGTTTTAGGCTTGCGAAGCCCGAAAAAGCGGAGTTTACTGAGCGTAAATGAGCATTTTGAGGGCAAGCGTAACGACAAAATACTCTTTTTATTCACTCTCTCTCTTCTGTTTGGTTTTGGCTCTATTAGTGGCAGCCGTTGCAGTCGCAACCGTCGCCGCACTCGTGCTCGCCGCAGCCACCGCCGCAGTCGCCACAACCGCAACCACCACCCATAATCTGAGAGAGATCCTCAGGAGTAGTGTCGCGTACAGCAACAACAGTAACATCGAAGTTCAAGGTCTTACCAGCCATAGGGTGGTTGAAGTCCATCATTACTGACTCCTCCTTAACCTCCTTAACAACGCCCATCATGTGCTGACCCTCAGCTGTAGACATTGGAATCTGGCTACCTACGAACAAAATCTCCTCAGCAACCTTGCCGTCCATCATAAACACAGTCTTAGGAAGCTCAACGATAGCCTCAGCGATAACCTCGCCGTAACCATCCTTAGCCTCGAGTGTGAATGATACTGACTCGCCTGGCTCCTTATCCATAATAGCCTCCTCGAACTTAGGAAGCAACATACCCATACCACAGATAAACTCAAGTGGCTGACCTGGCTGTGACTGGTCTGCAACCTGACCATCTACTGTAAGCTTGTAGTCTACAGAGACCATCTTACCGTTCTCAACTTTCATATCTATACTTTTTTTAAAAAATAATAAAATCCTCCTTAGCGAGCGCAAAGATAACTTCTTCCATCGTAGTTGCCAAATTTATGTGGGATAAAATTTTTCGATAATATCATCGATATTTCCTATTTCGCAGTTGTGGAATGAGGACTATAGGCGCGCGTAATTATATATAGGTATAACGCGCATATATGGGCTAAAACGAAAAAAATGAGCGTTAACACAAAAAAAAGTGGTCAGAGTGTTTCTCGTTTCACAAAATAGTTATATATTTGCACTCGATTTTCCGTCAAAACCCCAAAAAAGGGTCGCGGATTGTTCTTTGAAAGAGCGAGTACAAATTTTTTTTGAAAAAAGTTGCGAAAAAATTTGCAAGTTAAAAAAAATGATGTACCTTTGCACTCCGAAATGGTTAACGCCGATGTAGCTCAGTTGGCCAGAGCAGCTGATTTGTAATCAGCTGGTCGGGGGTTCGAATCCCTCCATCGGCTCACCCAAGCCTTGAGATTTTCTCAAGGCTTGTAAATATTAGGGAAGATACCAGAGTGGCCAAATGGGGCAGACTGTAAATCTGCTGGCGCACGCCTTCGGTGGTTCGAATCCATCTCTTCCCACAAAATTGACGCCGTCGGAGTTTCAAAGTCTTGCTCGAAAATGCGAGTGGGAGATGCTCTGAACGGTGTATTTTTGCGGAAGTAGCTCAGTTGATAGAGCAATAGCCTTCCAAGCTATGGGTCGCGAGTTTGAGCCTCGTCTTCCGCTCATAACAGTCAGCGTGTAACACAACACTTCGATAGAAGAGGTGTGTGTTGCGCGATTGGTCTGTAAAAGTTAGAAATAGTAACTTTAAAACTTAAAACATATATTACTATGGCAAAAGAAAAATTTGATCGTTCGAAACCACACGTGAACATCGGTACTATCGGTCACGTTGACCACGGTAAGACTACTCTTACTGCTGCTATCACTACTGTATTGGCAAATCGCGGTCTCTCTGAGAAGCGTGACTTCGATTCAATCGATAATGCTCCAGAGGAGAAGGAGCGTGGTATCACCATCAACACTGCACACGTTGAGTATCAGACTGCAAACCGTCACTACGCTCACGTAGACTGCCCAGGTCACGCCGACTACGTAAAGAACATGGTTACTGGTGCTGCTCAGATGGACGGTGCTATCTTGGTAGTTGCTGCTACTGATGGTCCTATGCCTCAGACTAACGAGCACGTTCTTCTTGCAAAGCAGGTAAACGTTCCACGTATCGTTGTTTTCTTGAACAAGTGTGATATGGTTGACGATCCTGAGATGCTTGACCTCGTTGAGATGGAGGTTCGTGACCTTCTTTCTAAGTACGACTTCGACGGCGATAACGCTCCAGTTATCCGTGGTTCAGCTCTTGGTGGTTTGAACGGCGAGCCAAAGTGGGAGGAGAAGATTATGGAGCTCATGGACAGCGTTGATGAGTTCATCCAGTTGCCTCCACGTGAGAACGAGAAGCCATTCTTGATGCCTGTTGAGGACGTATTCTCAATCACTGGTCGTGGTACTGTAGTAACTGGTCGTATCGAGACTGGTATTATCCACGTAGGTGATCCAGTTGAGATCATCGGTTTGGATGAGAAGATCCGTACATCAACTTGTACTGGCGTTGAGATGTTCCGTAAGCTCCTCGATCAGGGTGAGGCTGGTGACAACGTAGGTCTTTTGATGCGTGGTATCGACAAGAAGGAGGTTAAGCGTGGTATGGTTGTTGCTAAGCCAGGTTCTATCACTCCACACACTAAGTTCACTGCTGAGGTTTATATCCTTCGTAAGGAGGAGGGTGGTCGTCACACTCCATTCCACAACAAGTACCGTCCTCAGTTCTACCTCCGTACTATGGATATCACCGGTGAGGTTATGCTTCCAGAGGGTGTAGACATGGTAATGCCAGGTGACCACGTTACTATCACTGTAGAGTTGATCTACCCAGTTGCGTTGAACGAGGGTCTTCGTTTCGCAATCCGTGAGGGTGGTCGTACAGTAGGTGCAGGTCAGGTATTGAAGGTTATTGAGTAATCAATTTCCAGATATATTATCCCGAGAGGCAGGGAAACCTGCCTCTTACTTAGGAGCATAGTTCAAGGGTAGAATAGCGGTCTCCAAAACCGTTGATGGGGGTTCGAATCCCTCTGCTCCTGCTAATTAAAAAAAAGATTAAGATATGTTTAAGTACTTTAAGAATTCATACAACGAGTTGGTGAACAAGGTAACTTGGCCATCGTATGAGCAGCTTCTTGGCTCTACAAAGGTGGTATTGGTTGCCTCAGTAATCTTCGCATTGGTTGTATTGGCCATGGATCTCGTATTCGAGGGTCTAATGAATGGCGTTTATAGCTTGTTGGGCTAATTATAAGCTTTAAGAACAATGGGAGAGATTACTAAGCAGTGGTATGTAGTCCGCGCTATCGGTGGCAAGGAGAAGAAGGTTAAAGATTATATCGAGGCCGAAATCCGTCACAGTCACTTGGAGGAGTACATATCACAAGTACTTATTCCGACTGAGAAAGTCTATACAATTCGTAACGGAAAGAAAGTATCGAAGGAGAAGGTTTCGTATCCAGGCTATGTCCTAATCGAGGCCGCTCTGGAAGGTCAAATACCATTAATCATCCGCAACATACCTAATGTGCTTGGCTTCTTGGGTGATACCAAGGAGGACAGCCGTAAGATGAATGCTACACCACTACGTCCACAGGAGGTGAGCAGAATTCTTGGTCTTGTCGACGAGCTAAGCCAGCAGGATGAACAGAACGAGATTCCATTCGTTGTCGGCGAGACTGTCACTGTTACAGACGGTCCATTCTCAAGCTTCCAAGGTACCATTGAGAGTGTCGATAATGAGCATCGTAAACTCGTTGTGAGCGTGAAGGTTTTTGGACGCATGACTCCTATGGAGTTAAGCTTTACACAAGTTGAAAAAGAATAATTAACCAAGGAAAATTATGGCAAAAGAGGTTGCTGCATTTATTAAATTGCAGATCAAAGGTGGTGCTGCCAATCCTTCACCTCCTGTAGGTCCTGCATTGGGTTCTAAGGGAGTCAACATCATGGACTTCTGCAAGCAGTTCAATGCACGTACACAGGCACAGGCAGGTAAGGTTCTTCCAGTCATCATCACTGTTTATAGCGATAAGTCGTTTGACTTTGTAGTTAAACAGCCACCGGTAGCCATTCAGCTCAAGGAAGCAGCTAAGGTTCAGACAGGTTCGGCACAGCCTAACCGTCAGAAGGTTGGTCAGGTAACATGGGATCAGGTAAAAGAGATCGCAGAGGGTAAGATGCCTGATATGAACTGCTTCACTATTGAGGCTGCTATGCGTATGGTAGCTGGTACTGCGCGCAGTATGGGTATCAACGTAGTTGGTGAATTTCCTAACATGTAACGAAAATTACAAGAATGAGTAAGTTGACAAAAAATCAAAAGATTGCCTACGCAAAGGTCGAGGACAAGGCGTACAAGCTTTCTGAGGCTGCAGCTCTTCTAAAGGAAATTACCTTTACGAAATTTGATGCTTCAGTAGATATTGACGTGCGTCTCGGCGTAGATCCTCGTAAGGCTAATCAGATGGTTCGTGGCGTTGTTACATTGCCACACGG
The DNA here is from genome assembly GCA_045633525.1 of Alistipes sp. Taxonomy (GTDB): domain Bacteria; phylum Bacteroidota; class Bacteroidia; order Bacteroidales; family Rikenellaceae; genus Alistipes. The sequence continues at coordinate 48,766 of JAZQYM010000007.1, forward strand.
TACAGGTAAGACTGTACGTGTTTTGGTTCTTTGTACTCCTGAGAAGGAGGCTGAGGCTCAGGCAGCTGGCGCAGACTATGTAGGTCTTGACGAGTACATTGAGAAGATCAAGGGCGGTTGGACAGATGTAGACGTAATCATCACTACACCTAACGTAATGGGTAAGGTTGGTGCTTTGGGTCGTATTTTGGGTCCACGCGGTTTGATGCCTAACCCTAAGACTGGTACAGTTACAATGGATATTGCTAAGGCTGTACAGGAGGTTAAGGCAGGTAAGATCGACTTCAAGGTTGATAAGTATGGTATTATCCACACTGCTATTGGTAAGGTGTCTTTCACTCCAGAGCAGATCGTAGATAACGCTAAGGAGGTTCTAAGCACAATCATTAAGCTTAAGCCATCAGCAGCTAAGGGTACTTATGTAAAGAGCATTTTCCTCTCTACAACTATGAGCCCTGGTATTGAGGTTGATACTAAGTCAGTTGATAACAAGTAATTGAAGGAGGATAGAAAACTATGACTAAGCAAGAAAAGTTGGCCGTAATCAACGGTCTTACCGAGCAGCTTCAGGCCTACCCTCACTTCTACTTGGTTGACATCGAGGCTTTGAACGCTGAGCAGACTGCAAACTTGCGTCGCCAGTGCTTCGAGAAGAAGGTAAAGCTTGTTGTTGTTAAGAACACATTGCTTTGCAAGGCCTTGGAGAATGTTGGCAAGGCTGACGAGGAGTTGGTAGCCGTATTGAAGGGCTCAACATCAATTATGTTCACAGAGACAGGCAAGGCTCCTGCACAGCTTATTAAGGAGTTCCGCAAGAAGTGCGATAAGCCTGTTTTGAAGGCAGCTAACGTAGAGGGTTGTGTTTATGTTGGTGACAACCAGATCGACACACTTTGCAACATCAAGAGCCGCGAGGAGCTTATCGGCGATATCGTATTGCTCTTGCAGTCGCCTGCTAAGAACGTCATTTCTGCTTTGCAGTCAAATGCAGGTCAGAAGATCGCGGGTCTCGTAAAGGCCCTCGAGGAGAGAAATAACTAATTCAAAGAAAAACAAAAAAATTTAATAAATTACAACTATGGCAGATATTAAGGTATTGGCAGAGGAGTTGGTAAACTTGACTGTTAAGGAGGTAAATGAGTTGGCTACTATCCTCAAGGAGGAGTACGGTATTGAGCCAGCTGCTGCAGCTGTTGCAGTAGCAGCTCCTGCTGCTGGTGCAGGCGAGGCTGCTCCAGCTGAGAAGTCAACTTTTGATGTAATCTTGAAGAGCGCTGGTCAGGCTAAGCTTCAGGTTATCAAGGTTGTTAAGGAGATCGCTGGTTTGTCATTGGGTGACGCTAAGGCTTTGGTTGATGGCGCTCCTAAGGCAATCAAGGAGGGTATCTCTAAGGAGGAGGCTGAGTCTATCAAG
>JAZQYM010000008.1:0-6248 GCA_045633525.1 Alistipes sp.
TGAGTACTTGCGCGCAGGTATCAACGCAGGTATGTCTATCGACGCCTTTGCACCACGCTTGTCATTCTTCTGGGCTATCGGTATGAACCACTTTATGGAGATTGCAAAGATGCGTGCAGCACGTTTGTTGTGGGCTAAGATCGTTAAGCAGTTCGAGCCTAAGAACAGCAAATCATTGGCATTGCGTACCCACTCACAGACCTCAGGTTGGTCACTCACTGAGCAGGATCCATTCAACAACGTAGCACGTACAGCTATCGAGGCTATGGGTGCCGCTTTGGGTCACACTCAGTCATTGCACACCAACGCTTTGGATGAGGCTATCGCACTTCCAACCGACTTCTCAGCTCGTATCGCACGTAACACACAGATCTACATCCAGGAGGAGACTAACGTATGCCGTTCGGCAGATCCTTGGGCAGGTTCTTACTATGTTGAGAGCCTCACTAACGAGATCGCACACAAGGCTTGGGCTCACATCCAGGAGTTCGAGGAGCTTGGCGGTATGGCTAAGGCTATCGAGACAGGTATTCCAAAGCTTCGTATCGAGGAGGCAGCAGCACGTAAGCAGGCACGTATCGACTCAGGCGTTGAGACTATCATCGGTGTAAACCGCTACCGTTTGGAGAAGGAGGCACCAATCGATATCTTGGCAGTAGATAACACAGCAGTACGCGAGAGCCAGGTTAAGCGCTTGCAGGAGCTTCGTGCTAACCGCGACAACGCAGCTGTAGAGAAGGCTTTGGCAGCTATCACCGAGTGTGTTCGCACAGGCGAGGGCAACTTGCTTGCATTGGCAGTTGAGGCAGCTAAGGTACGCGCATCATTGGGCGAGATTTCAGACGCTTGCGAGAAGATCGTAGGTCGTTACAAGGCAGTTATTCGTTTGAACTCAGGTGTATATTCAGCAGAGGTGAAGTCAGATTCAGCATTTGAGCAGGCTAAGCAGATGTGTGCAGAGTTTGCTAAGAAGGAGGGTCGTCAGCCACGTATTATGATCGCTAAGTTGGGTCAGGATGGTCACGACCGTGGTGCTAAGGTTGTAGCAACAGGTTATGCCGATATTGGCTTCGACGTGGATATGGGTCCATTGTTCCAGACTCCAGAGGAGGCAGCTAAGCAGGCTGTTGAGAACGATGTACACGTTGTAGGTGTATCATCATTGGCAGCAGGTCACCTTACCCTCGTGCCACAGATCATCGCAGAGCTCAAGAAGCTCGGTCGCGAGGATATCGTGGTTGTAGTAGGTGGTGTAATCCCAGCACAGGATTACGATCAGCTCTACAAGGATGGTGCAGCAGCTATCTTCGGTCCTGGTACTCCAGTTGCTACTGCAGCTATCAAGATCATGGAGATCTTGGCTGAGTAAGGCTTGATCTATACCTATTAATAATATCGTGGGGTACAATGGTTGCTCCACGATATTTCTTTTATTGTCGTAGCACGGTTGTTGAGACTGATGAGGTCTAACAAAATAGTGCAACTATGACAAACAATGATTACGAAAAAACGGAGTACCGCATCAACCGCTGGTGGCTGTCGCTTATTGCTGGCATCTTGGCAGTCGTTGTAGGCTTTATCATCCTTGTTAACCCCGTTACAAGTTACTACATCTTTGCAATATGGCTCGGTGCCACAATCTTTGTATGGGGCATCTTTGGTCTTATGCAGAGCATCAGCTCTAAGAACTACTTTGTGCGCCGTGGCTGGCTTATAGCCGCCAATGTTGCAGATGTAATAATAGGTCTTATCCTGCTCTTTAACGCCATTATTGCCGAGGTCTTTATGCCAACTCTGTTAGGCTTCTGGCTTCTCTATCGGGGTGCTACGATGCTTATTCAAGGCTTCGACCTCCGCGACTACGGCATCCGCGATGCTGGCTGGGTCATCTTCTACGCCGCCCTTATCATCGCCCTTGCTGTGGCTATACTATGGTTACCTATGAGCTTTGGCCTCGAGGCTGTTATTCTCTTTATCGCTATCGCCGTTATAGCCTACGGCATCTCGACAATCTCACTCTCCTACCGCTTGTGGGAGGTCCACAGACATGCTAAGGCTATACAAAGCCCAGAATAACGCTAAAAGTAATTAGTAGTGAGTAATTAGTAATGGTTAAAAGGCTTTGCCTTTTTATTAGGGAGATTAAGGAGTTTAGTGAGGAGTCAACCAAACAACACTAATTTCCCTAAATTCCCTAAATTTCCTTTTCACCTTTGAGGCAAAACTTCGTAATGCCTCGACTTTGCTACGGCTCGGCAGAACAAGTAAACTTGCTCTGCTCTCACCTTAATCGCAAAGTTCAGTTTTCACTTTATTTCTTGGAAGAAGTCGTGAGATGTTTTCGCTAATTAGGAGCACGACCCAATTTCTTGTCAGAAGGGGTCAGATTTGGCCTCGATAAAGAAATTGCCCCAGATGGGACATACTTAGCGTATTTCCCATTTGGGGCAATGATTGAGAGGTCGAAGATGACCCCTTATCACAAGAAATTCAAGAAATTTAGTCTACGTACGCAAATGGCGTAGTCTCCCCCACACCACACACTGCTGAGTTAACAACCTCCCACTGGTTGCTACCGTTGCGGGCAGCTACGACGATAAGAACTTCGAGGTTGTTGATCTCCCAAGTAGAGTCTACTGAGATCTCGCAGTTGTAGTCGTAGGTCTCGCCGATATAGAGCATACCGATAGACTTACCTGAGATATCTCCAGCGTTGAAGGTCTCAGATGTCTTACGGAGTGCGTGGTTGTAGTAGTAGTGGTAATCCTTTGATCCGCCATTCTGATTTGGGCTGTAGATGTTGTTCTCAAGGAGCCAAGCATTCACCTTGTACTCGTTAGATACGGCAGCCTTGATCTGTGCCGAGCAGATAACCTTTGAAGTACCCTTCTCTACGCTAAGAGAGATACCTACATCAGCACCACTCTTCTTCACAACACTCTGAAGTGTGTTAGCGATATTTGAGTAGCTATATGAGCTTGCACGGTTGTAGAAGTTAACTGCGATTGTAGGATAGCCATTTATAAGGCCATTGTTACCCTGGAAGGTGTTTAGGGCTGTTGCAGCATCAGAGCGTGCAGGGTCACCACTTGCATAGCTACCTGCGTGGCACGACACCTCGTTGTAGTATGGACCCCAAGAGGTCTTGCTCTCGAGGTTGCGGAGGTTATCGATAGCACTTGGGCAGTAGCCGCAGTTAACACCAGTGTGGTCGATTACAAGCACCTTGTGTAGGAATGCTGTACCCTCGGTCTGGTCAGGCTCGTCACTACCACCATCACCAACGGTAACAGTCAATGTGTTAGAGGTATAGCCATTGCGTGTAGCGAAGAACTTAAATGTACCCTCCTTAGTGGTCTTATACTTAGCATTCTTAATCACGTTATAGTCCATATCGTAGATTGTTGACGATGCTGTAACATTCTTACCTGTACCATCGGTTACGGTGAATGTGACAACATCACCCACCTCTGCAGATGTTTTGTCAGCAGAGAGAGTAATCTCTGAAGGGTTCTGATTTGGGTTGTCGTTAGGATCCTCAGGCTCATCACCAGGATTCTCACCAGCCGCCGCATCCTGCTTAAATACGAGAGTCTCCAATACATTACCATCCTTGTCGAGCAACTCTACATTTGCTGTACGAGCCTGAGTAGCAAGATTCTGCGCAATAGTAAATGTCAAAATCTCAGAGCGGATGCTACGAGTGTTTGTAAGGCTCACCCACGACTTTGCATCATTAGGGATAGATAGAGTGTACTCAAGGTTTGTAGCAACGACAACCTCAATAGTAGCACCTGCAGCTGGAATAATATAGTCGCCATCTGCATCCACAACAAATACAGGATTCTCTGTTGTGTCGGTATTGTCTGGTGTTGGAATACCATTCAACATCGACTCATCGCAACCCACCAAGGCAAAGGCTGCACATAGAATAGTTAGAAATAGTTTTTTCATAGTTGGTTATGTTTTACGTTTGTTTGCTTTCTTTGCTAACTAAGGCATAGGCACGCAATACACCGTCCCTAATAGAGCCCTTAGAACACTGGCAAAATTATATATTTTTGCTTAAAGTTGCAAATTTGAGAACTCTCGAGCACGAAATATTTTTTGGTAATTCAATAATTATCACTACCTTTGTGTAATTCCTGCCACTGTGGGAGCACATAAGCAAACTAAAAACGACGATCTATATGAAATCACTTAAATCAATCTTTACATTAGCACTTGCCCTTATTATCTCGCTATCGGTATCTGCACGCGAATTAAACATCGTTCCGCAACCTACCTATGTTAATATAGAGGAGGGCGACTACGTTGTAACATCTAAGACTGGCGTTGTCTTGGATGTTGCGCACCCAAATCCTGCATACCGCTTTGTGGAGGATATGAGTTCCGTCTACGGCGATATGAAGATTAAAAAGAGAGGCAATGGCATCAAACTCTCTGTGGATGAGACACTTCCAACAGAGGGTTACACACTGACTACTACAGCTGACGGCATCACCATCGTAGGTGGTTCTGAGGCGGGTATGTACTACGGTTTGCAAACACTACGTCAAATAATCCTCACAAACGAGGGTCGTGTGCCATACGGTGTTATCAAAGATGAGCCTACGTTTGAGTATCGCGGTGCTCACCTTGATGTTGCACGCCACTTCTTCTCTGTTGCAGATGTGAAGCGCTATATCGATATCCTTGCGGCACATAAGCTTAACCGCCTACACTGGCATCTTACCGACGACCAGGGCTGGCGTATCGAGATCAAGGCATACCCAGAGCTCACCGAGAAGGGCGCAATGCGTAAGGAGACCCTTATTGGTCACGGTCTTGAGCCAAAGTGGTGGGACGGCAAGCCTTACGGCGGCTACTACACACAGGCAGAGATCCGTGAGGTGGTGGACTATGCTGCAAAGCGTTATATCACTATTATTCCTGAGATTGAGATGCCAGGTCACTCACAGGCGGCCCTTCACGCCCTCCCATGGCTTGGTTGCCAGGAGCAGGAGGTTGATGTATGGACTATGTGGGGTGTGACACCAGAGGTGTTGTGCGCAGGTAAGGAGACAACATACACCTTCCTTGAGAATGTGCTAAAGGAGGTTATCGAGCTCTTCCCATCGGAGTTGATACATATCGGTGGCGACGAGTGCCCTAAGGATCGCTGGAAGGAGTGCGAGCACTGCCAGGCAATGATGAAGGCTCAGGGATTGGAGAACGAGGAGCAGCTTCAGGGCTACCTTGTAACACGCATCGAGAAGTACCTCAACGAGCATGGTCGCCGCATTATCGGCTGGGATGAGATTTTAGAGGGTGGCGTAACACCTACAGCCACCGTTATGGCTTGGCGTGGTGCCAAGATTGGAGCATACGCTGCCGAGCACGGTCACGAGGTTGTTATGACACCGCTACCAATCTTCTACTTCGACTTCTACCAGACCGAGAGCCGTGAGGGCGAGGGTCTACGCATCGGCGGTCACATCAACTTCGAGAAGGTATATAGCTGGGACCCATTTGAGGGTATCTCTGATGAGGCTAAGAAGAATATCATCGGCGTGCAGTGCAACCTCTGGAGCGAGTATTTGAAGGATATGTCAATGGTCGAGGGTCAGCTTCTCCCACGCCTTGGCGCTGTATCTGAGGTGCAGTGGTCTGCCGACCGTCGCAACGCGGAGACCATCCGTGCAAAGATGGAGTCTATGCGCAAGTTCTACGATACCAATGGCTGGCACTACGCTCCATACTACTTCGAAGGCAGAAACTAATTAATAATTAGTAATGAGTAATTAGTAGAGAGTAATTAGTAATTAGTAATAGGGCGAGTTTTTTCAATAAAGAGTTTAGTGAGTTTAAGGAGTTTAAGGAGTTTAGTGTCTCGCTTAATACCATCTCCCTAAATTCCCTAAATTCCCTAAATTCCTTAATTTCCCTAATAAAAAGTCACAGACTTTTAACTATACATACCTTTCCACCTACACGACCAAATTTCTTGCGAGAAGGGGCATAAATAATTAGTAATTAGTAGAGAGTAATTAGTAATAGTTTTGCTTGGAACAAGCGATATATAAACATTAAGGGCAGCACGACCGAATTTCTTGTCAGAAGGGGTTAGATGTGGCCTCGATAAAGAAATTGCCCCAGATAGGACATACTTGGCGTATTTCCTATTTGGGGCAATGATTGAGAGGTCGCAGATGACCCCTTATCACAAGAAATTTACAAGAATTTTTAGATTGAGATATTAAGAATCT
>JAZQYM010000009.1:0-8259 GCA_045633525.1 Alistipes sp.
CTATCACAAGAGTTTACTGATTCATAGTAGCCAAAAACTCATCATTATCCTTTGTTATATTCATCTGCTTTTGTAGGAACTCCATAGCCTCGACTGGAGTCATATCTGCAAGGTGCTTGCGGAGTATCCATGTGCGCTGCATAACGTTCTGGCTAAGGAGAAGATCCTCGCGGCGAGTACCTGATGCAACAACATCAACGGCTGGGTAGATACGCTTATTTGCGAGCTTACGATCGAGCTGGAGCTCCATATTACCAGTACCCTTGAACTCCTCAAATATAACCTCATCCATCTTTGAACCCGTGTCGATAAGTGCTGTGGCAATGATAGTTAGAGAACCCTTCTCCTCGGTGTTACGCGCAGCACCGAAGAAGCGTTTAGGCTTATGTAGGGCATTGGCATCGACACCACCCGAGAGCACTTTACCTGAGGCTGGCTGTACGGAGTTATATGCACGCGCGAGGCGAGTGATAGAGTCAAGGAAGATAACGACATCGTGACCGCACTCCACCATACGCTTTGCCTTCTCAAGCACCATCTCGGCAACCTTGACGTGGCGTGTAGCCTGCTCATCGAATGTAGAGGCAACAACCTCTGCCTTCACGTGGCGAGCCATCTCGGTAACCTCCTCAGGGCGCTCGTCGATAAGGAGCACGATCATATATACCTCTGGGTGGTTGTCGGCAATAGCATTTGCAATAGACTGTAAGAGCATAGTCTTACCCGTCTTTGGCTGTGCCACGATAAGAGCACGCTGACCCTTGCCTATAGGGGCAAAGAGGTCAACAATACGGTTAGACTTTGAGTTATTGCCATTGCCCGTGAGGTTGAACTTCTCACAAGGGAATAGAGGTGTTAGGTATTCAAACTGCTGACGGTCGCGGATGATATCGGGCTTAAGACCGTTGATAAGATCTACGTGCACCAATGGGAAGTACTTCTCGCCCTCCTTTGGTGGACGGATAGTACCACTCACGGTATCGCCCGCCTTAAGACCAAAGAGCTTAATCTGCGATGGAGAGACGTAGACATCATCTGGAGAGTTGAGATAGTTGTAATCTGCCGAACGTAGGAAGCCAAAGCCGTCTGCCATAATCTCCAACACACCCTCGCCCTCGACAACAGCTGTAAAGTCATCCTTCGTCACCACACCATCGGGATAGCCCTCCATTAGAGCATCCTCATCATACTCCTCGTCATCGTAGAAATCGTTGTCCTCGTCACCCTCAGCATCCTCGGCGTTATCATCAATAGCCTCGTCCACTGGCTCAGCCACCTGAGGCTCAACAACCTCTTCTGGGGCAACCTCGGCAACCTCCTCCACAACGACAGCCTTTGGCTTGCGACCACGACGCTTTGGTGCGACTGGAGTCTGCTCCTCGGTTACCTCCTGCACTGACTCTGCTGCAGGTACTACCTCGGCAACTTCTGCCGCTGGTGCTGTATCTACGTTATTGGTATTATATGTTTTTGACGATGTTTCGCTCACCTTTACACTCGCCATACGAGGTCTACGACCACGACGAGGAGCCGCCTGTGATTCAACCTCTGGTTTAGGCTCTGCGGGAGCATTGCTCTCCCCTACTGCGCCAGTTGCGAACGCTACAATCTTATCAAAGAGTTCTTGCTTTTTCATAGTTGAAGGCACAATACCCAAGCTCTTTGCGATTTCGCGCAACTCCACAATGGTCTTACCCTCCAATGTCTCTAAATCCTGCATATATCAAATATTGATTATTATCCGAAACCCACGATGAAACTCGCAGGGGATTGTCAATTGTCCGTTAGTGATGCAAATATAGTGCTTTTTTGTCAAATACAAAAATGTTTTTTGATTTTCTTTATAATTTTATTGCTAAATGCTATAACAGTTTTTGCGATGTATAGTATGCTAATTGGCAAAAATAGTATATATTTGTGCTTATATATTTAATTACGCGGAAAGTGTAAGTTTATTTTCGAAAGAGGAATCTGGAAAATTCAAGGGAGAGAATGGGGAGACATCTTCTTGCGTCTTATCCCGTGTTTGGGTATGGCGTGGGGCTGTTGCTTATTTGATTTGCAAGGCTTAACCAGAGTCTCTCTACTAAAATAAGTTTTCAGCACCACGCTTTCTTTATTTTTATAAATCGCTATCGAGGTGCGGATAGTTTGAAGTGTGATTATTAGCTTAAAACATAGACACTTATGACACAAACTAAACAACTCCACTATCTCGCACCCGAATTTGAGGTGCTGGATATTGAAATCGATCAGGGCTTCGCGCTATCTAACTTAGAAGACCCAAAAGAGAACCCGGAAATGGATTGGTAACAATAATAAAACTTTATACACTATGAAAAAACTTTTACTAATGGCGTGTGCGTTATTTGGCTTTATTGCGTGTACACAAAACCCCATCGAGGAGCAGTCGGTTATTCGCACTGATGCCCCCGAGACTATTCGAGTGGGGTTCGAGGACGACGAAACCCGTATTCAGCTTAACGAGGCACAGAAGACCGTGTGGACAAAGGGCGACTTGGTATCGGTGTTCTATCGCTCAGATGCTAACCAGAAGTGGCAGTACCAGGGTGAGACAGGCGAGCGTGTTGGCGACCTAAAGCGTGTGGAGAATGCCACAAGCACCACTAAGACCTCAAAGACCGTTGTTGTCTACCCTTATAGCGAGAGTTATTGGCTAAATACTGATACTTTTGCTATTGATGCCACACTCCCTGCAACACAATATTACGCAGAGGGTAGTTATGGTGTAGGCAGCAACCTTATGGTGTCGCAGAGCGAGTTTACTCAGTTCTCCCTAAAGAGTGTATGCGGTTGGTTGAAGTTGCAACTTACTGGCGATGGCGCAGTTGTTAAGAGCATCAGGTTCCGTGGTAACGATGGCGAGCAGGTGGCAGGCCTTATCTATGTAGATACAGCGACAGCCGAGGCAACCCTTGCATCTGAGATGGGTGGCACTGATGACAACAATGCAGGTGGCAATCTTGTATTTGATGACACAATCTTAACAGAGGTTGTTTTGGATTGTGGCGAGGGTGTAATACTTGGCGCTGAGGCAACATCGTTCTATATCTCACTACCTCCACAGACCTTTACTAATGGTTTTACTGTAGAGATTGAGGACACCGATGGCTATGCTATGGAGCAGTCAACAGCAAAGACCTTTGTTGTTGAGCGTAACACTATTAGCCCTATGGCGGCTCTTGAGTTTGTCAACCCCAACCATCCCACTCAACCCACCCCTGCAAACAATGAGATTTGGTACACCAATGGTAGCACGACTGAAGCTACAACACCTTACAGAACCAATGTCTTTGGTACAAATATCGTATCTAATACCTACGATGCTACAAAAGAGTGTTGGGTAATAAAATTTGATGGCGAGGTAACTTATATTGGAGAGAGTGCATTCCATAGTCGCCTCAGCCTTACAAGTATAACTATTCCTGATAGCGTAACTACGATTGTGAGGGGTGCATTCAATAATTGCAGAAGCCTTACAAGTGTAACTATTCCTGATGGCGTAACTACGATTGGAGAGGAGGCATTCTATTGGTGCGAAAGCCTTACAAATGTAACTATTGGTGATAGCGTAACTGCGATTGGAGAATATGCATTCGCTTATTGCTTCGACCTTACAAGTGTATATTGCAAGGCTACAACACCGCCAGTAGGAGGTTATGATATGTTATACAACAATGCCTCTGGTCGCAAGATTTATGTACCTATGGAGTCAGTAGAGGCGTATAAAAGTACATATAATGGTTGGAGGGTGTATGCTGATGCTATCGAGGGTTACAACTTTTAATTTTAGATTTATATAGGGCATCTTCGTCCTATCCTATACAAAATATCGCGGGCTGTACACCGAGTACTATCCCGCGATATTTTATTTATACGATAGATCAAATCGGCTCCTCTAAAATCAAAAATTCAGTTTTCACTTTAAAAGGGACGAAAGAGACGAAAGAGACGACAACGAGGTCGGGTATCACAGAAAGCTCCCTGCCGTCTCTGTTGTCCCTGCTGTCTCTAAATATTTAATCTTGCGCGAAGCGCACCACACTTTTAAGTTTTCAGTTTTCAGTTTGTTAAAACTTGCGCGTAGCGCGGGTATTTTTTAATGCAGTGGAAAAGAGTTTGTATTTTGGGGAAAAATAGTGTATCTTTGTATCAACTAAAATATTTAAACAATGAATATCATTTTTAAGTACCGTATGCTCAGCGACGAGAGCGATAACTTCGTGCGCGACTTTGAGGTCTACCCAGATATGACACTTACCGAGTTTCACAACTTTATACTCCGTGCTTTGGGGTATGACCAGTGTATGGTGTCTATATTTAAGTCGGATGCTGAGTGGCGCCTTGTTGAGGAGTTCTCGGAGATAGATATGGGCGACGACATTCCAGATGCGCCACGCTGTATGGATAAGGTGCGCCTTATGGAGGTAAACAACGACTTCCACGACCGTCTAATCTACACCTTCGATATGCTCAACGATCGCTCGTACTACCTCGAATTGATAGATATGCAGCGCCCACAGGAGGGTATGAAGTATCCACGTGTGGCGTTCGAGCACGCAGCAGTACCTGACCAATACAACCCTGAGGCAACGGTGCAGTCGGGCTCTATCTTCGACGAGATGATGAGCGACTACAACGAGTTTGACGGCGACGATAACTACGACGATGAGTTCTAAACACGGAACACTGATAGTCGTGGGAGGCCCTACAGGCTCGGGAAAGAGCGCCTTGGCAGTAGAGATTGCCAAGCACTTCCGCGCGCCTATTATCTCCACCGACTCGCGTCAGATGTATCGCGGTATGGCTATTGGCACAGCACAGCCAACAGCAGAGGAGCTTGCAGCAGTTAAGCACTATTTTATAGCCGATCGTGAGCCAGAGGATGACTTCAACTGCGGTCGCTACGAGGTCGAAGCACTCGCACTGCTCGAGAGGCTCTTTACGGAGAATAAGTATGTCGTGGCCGTAGGTGGCTCGGGGCTCTATATTCAGGCCTTGTGCAGCGGTATGGACGCGCTTCCAGAGGCCGATGAGGAGCTACGCAATAGCCTCAAGCAACGTCTTGATACCGAAGGCCTTGAGTCGCTATTTGCAGAGCTTCAGCGTTTAGACCCAGCATACGCCGAGGTTGTAGATAGATGCAACCCTTCGCGCGTAATGCGCGCATTGGAGGTGTGTATATCTTCGGGCAAGCCATACTCCGAGCAGCGCAGTGGCGCAGTGGTTGATCGACCATTTCACATTATAAAAATTGCCACCGATATGCCGCGCGACATACTCTACGACCGCATCAACCGCCGTGTCGATATGATGGTCGAAGAGGGTCTCATAGCTGAGGCACAAGCAATGTATCCTAAGCGCCACCTTAACGCACTGCAAACCGTAGGCTACCGCGAGATATTCGACCACTTCGACGGCAAGTACTCGATGGAGGAGGCAATAGAGCTTGTTAAACGCAACTCGCGCCGTTATGCCAAGCGACAGATGACATGGTTTAGGCGCGATAGCGAGTTTAGATGGTTTGCTCCAACCGATTTATCCAACATTATTACCTACATCGAGAATCAAGAGGTCTGAGCCTTTGAGCCACGACCAACAAATATAGCCCCGATAGCCATAATCAAGCCAATAACACCATTGAAGAGGAATGCAAAGGCGTGGTTTGTAGTGTGAAAAAGGGAGTCTATACCATCTATAATAAATGGTGTAACAAGGATTGCAAGATAGTTCACCGCCATAACCAACGACAACGCCAAGGTCGACAGGTTTGGCGGTGAACTATTTGCTGCTCGGTCATATATAAGCGGTTGCATAACACCATAACCTAAACCAGTAAGGATAGCTCCGAGTGCAAGTGTCGAGAACTTTGGCTCTTCGAGCGACATCACCACCAAACCACAACCCATAACCACTAACGACCAGAAATTTGTAGCACGACCCAACACGCGCTTAATACCGTTTAGCACAAAACCTGGAGCCATAATAGCAAGGAAGAAGAGCGATATTAGCAAGCCTGCATCGGAACTATTCATACCTCCCGCAGCAGCGAGATATGAGGTATTGAAGGTCACAACAAGTGTACAATATGTAATTACAAAATAGAATAACATAAGCGATACCACTACCCTAACATTCAATGTTTTAGTGTCGTTGACAGCATCTTCATTATGCACCTTATCAGGCTTTGCGTGGCTAAGCGCAGGGATAAGTATCAGAGTTATAGCAGGAAGCAGATAGACAGCAAAGGCATAGTACCACTTAATATCTGCAAGATAGCCAGTAAGCGAGGTTGCTATAACGAGCGTAAGGTTATTTATTGCCGAGCTTATACCCAGCTGCTTAACACGATACTCGCCCACAAAGTAATCGACAATTAAACTTGTCGATAGCGGAATAATAAGACCTGCTCCGACACCCATAATCGCACCCAGAACAATCAACTCCATAAGGCTACGCGCCAACAGCGAGCCGACACCACTAAGGAGAAATATCGTCGTGCCAACCACAAGAAGCCGAATCTTATTACCGCGTATCGACCAACCACCCGCAAAGAGCATAAACGGAATAATCATCAGCGAGGGCAACGACTCCAACATATCGACCTCGAGCTCGCTCGCATGGGGAAAAATCTTATCTAAATCATCCAATATGGGCGAGATCGCCAACCCTGGCAACGAGACTATTGCAGATACCGATAGTATCGCTACCAACACTACCAACGAGATTTCACCCTTTCCAGTCTTGACTTTCATAACAATAGTTTTTGCTGGTAAGTGTGCAATAGATATACCAATCTATAATATTTGTAATATTACCATCCTCACCGAGTCTAAAGGTCTTCTTATTGCACTCTTCTGCTGATAATATGTTGATGATATTACCTATCGCCTTCAGTTTGAGCCTGTCTACAGGTCTCTTTAGTTGGGTTATTATGTATTGGTTTATGTTTCCCATAGCGAATAGTTTCACTGCAACAAAGTTACTATTAAATATCGAACTCTTTGTTCGCATAGGTCTTGATAAAAAGAAAAATGTTGATATACATAGTATATACGGTAGTTGCTTTAAAAGCAACTACCGTATTTCTTTATATGTGTGACACCTATATTTGTTCTCGCAGAAGAAGAATCACCTTTCAATACATACAACTATCTTCATATTGACAGCCACCATAGTGTAAGACATTGTGGTGGTTGTTTTTTTGTGTTGAAAATATTATATGATGATTTGACTGGTGGATTTGGAACTTTGAATCATTGTTCGTATATTTGCGAACGGAAACAAGCATAGACACTATGGCGAACAAGGAATATACACTTAACCAAGAGCAAGTTGCACGCTTTGCGAAGGCAATGGGACACCCTGCCCGCATCGCTATTCTCGAATTTCTTGCCAAGCAGACAGAGTGCTACTTTGGTGATATTCACGAGGAGTTGCCGATTGCCAAAGCAACCGTATCGCAACACCTAAAAGAGTTGAAAGAGGCAGGACTTATTCAGGGTGAAATCGAGACACCACGAGTTAAGTATTGTATAAACCGAGAGAATTGGAAGTTGGCTCATAAACTATTTGGTGAGTTCTTCGGTACTTGTGCCTGTAAGAAAGAGAGTTGCTGTGAGTAGTTATTCTCTTTTTTTAGAAGCGTTGTTCGTTGTTTTGCGAATTACTAACAATTAAATAAATTAGCGTATGAAGAGGGTATTATTGATGCTTACTCTATGTGTGGGGGCTGCGTGTTTAGCGGGTTGCGACGCACAGAATAAGAGTAGTGATGGCGATGGCAAGCGAGATGTTGTTGAGGTTCTGTATTTCCACGGCACTCAAAGGTGTAAGTCGTGTGTTGAGGCAGAACGAATTGTGCAGAGTGTGTTGGCAGAGCAATACACAGAAGCCATAGAACAAGGCAAGTTGAGATATAGAACAATAGACATTATCAACGATGAGGATATTGCCAACGAGTACGAAGTGGTATGGTCATCGCTCATATTAGTCGATTATGATACTAATGGCGAACGCATCATCGAAGATTTAACCGATGTTGCATTCCTCAATGCCGATAAGTTGTCTATAGAGTTATCTAATCGCATCGCAACAATGCTAAACAACTAAACTATGGAGTGGTTACAATCATTGTTGGATAGTTCCACAACACCCGCAGTAACGGCATTTCTGCTCGGACTGCTCACGGCACTTTCGCCTTGTCCGTTGGCGACCAATATCGCTGCTATCGGCTAT
>JAZQYM010000010.1:0-8518 GCA_045633525.1 Alistipes sp.
CTGAGAGGCCAAAGGGGGAATTAGTAATTAGTAAAACCCTTTCTGCCGCTTCTGCCCCTTTTGCCCTTTCAGCGTAGCTGTCGCTTGCAAAAGCGAAATAAACACAGACATACAGGGCAGCACAACCCAAATTTCTTGTCAGAAGGGGTCAGATGCAACGCTCGGCAAAAAAAATGCGGATGGGCTGTACTTTGGCGTACTGCCCATTCGCATTTATTTTTGTTAGCGGCAGCAGATGTGCCCCTTATCACAAGAAATTACAACCATTTTTTGAACTTAAAGTACCAGAACGTCAATCCTGACACTGTGAGCATTAGGAGAATTGCCCAGACGTAGCCATACTCCCAATTTAGCTCAGGCATAAATTTGAAGTTCATACCATACATACTTGCAACGAGGGTCGCTGGCATGAAGACCACAGCTGCCACGGAGAAGATCTTTACAATCTCATTCTGCTCGATATTGATAAGACCTAAGGCAGCATCCTGAATATAGTCGAGTCGCTGGAAGCTGAAATCGGCGTGGCTGATAAGTGAGTTAACGTCCTTAAGCATCAACTGAAGACGTGGATAGATATCATTAGGGAAACGCTCCGAGCGAAGGATTGAGGATAGTACACGCTGACGGTCAAAGATATTCTCACGAAGCAACATAGTGTTCTCCTGCAAAGCATTGATGCGGTACAATACCTCCTTATCGATCTTTGAACCACTGCTAATCTCCTTACTTACAGCAGCAACCTGTTTACCTACCATCTCCACGAGGTCGGCATCGTAGTCGATACGCACCTCGAGAAGTGAGATAAGGATATGGTATCCGGTTGAGTATGAGCGGTAGTTCATCTGCAAACGCTTCTCTGCCTCGCGGAAGGTACGGAACTCAGCCTGACGCATAGAGACAAGCACACCCTCATTAGAGATAATGAAGGATACTGGTTCTACGGTAAATGACTCACCCTGAGGAACAAAGAAGTTTGAGTTCGAGATAATAGCGTTCTCGGTCTCTGAGTACTTAGATGTAGACTCAATCTCCTCTACCTGCTGGCGGGTCTGGAGACTTAGCTCCATAAAGTTCTCAACCGCCTTCTGCTCCTTGATAGATGGCTCGAGTAGGTCGATCCAGAGAATATCATCGAAACCAAGCTCGTCGAGAAGCTCAGTATCTGCATTGCGGATAATCTTGTTGTATTGCTTAAGATAGATTGTAATCATATCTCCTCCTAAAGTTTTACTCTTACGGGCGGATTCACCTCTAAGGCACAACCCTCACCCAATAATTGATTTATTCAACTCTACCCTTTCGGGCTCTACACGGGGCGGAATACATAAACGCCCCATTTTTCGGAGGTAAGAAGTCGTGCAGCACGAGTGCCGTACGGCTTCTTTAATAGGATCGGGGAACGATTCTAAGACCCGCATCCCAGAACTTCTTAAGCGCCTTATGCTTCTCCTCATCGAGGATGAAATCGATGTTGCGGGTTAGATACTCGTATGCTGTAAGACCGTTATCAGAGCCCATGTAGTTCGACTCACCAACAGCCTCCCAGATATGCTCCACGCCAAAGGTTAGGGCGTGCTGCAACTGGTCTGTAATCTCGTATGATACGCCCTTACGCGCCACCCACACCGCAAAGGCGAATGGAAGCTTTGTAATCTCGCGCCACTCAAGAGCGAGGTCGTAAGAGTACTTAAATTTACCCTCGTAGCCAAAGACCTTATCACCAATAAATAGGAAGGCATCGTCAGGGCGTGCGCTATCGACAATGGCGTAGTCTGCCATGTGTAGCCACTCAGGGGTTATATGCCACTTATTCTGCGCAAGATAGCCGCACAACTGCACCGAGGTGCGCGAGTGTGCATCAAGCCAGATGCGCTTAACATTGCCAATAGGGGTATTCGACATCACCGTCACGGTACGCACAGCACCAACAGCGCCGATGCAGTAATCGGTGATGACATCTGTCTGCTTAAGCTCTGGCACAACAGCAGCAGGGAGCAGTGCTATATCAGCCCTGCCCTCGATAAAATTCTTTGCACACTCTGCCGGTGGAGCTAAAAGGAGGTTTGCACTCAGGTTACCTGCGTGCTGAAGTCCATAGACAAAGGGTATCGTATTGAGATACGACACAGCTGTTATTGTAGGAATGATAGCCATCGTCCATAATTTCTTACCCTTTGTTAGACACTACGCGGTTGGATTTCGTCACCGCAATATCAGTGCAAAGGTAATAAAAATTTTGGGAGGAGCAACACTTTTGCCCTAAAAAGTAGCAGTCTCAAGCTACTAAAATGGTATTCCTTATTATATATAGGGTGTAATAAAACGAGAAAATTATCGGTTATGTATTGCAGGTAAGAAAAAAAGTATTACCTTTGCGCCCGAATTAAGTACTTAATTATAACAAAAAGACGAAAATGAAAAAGGGTATTCATCCAGAGAATTATCGTTTAGTGGCATTCAAGGATATGTCGAATGACCACGTGTTTTTGTGCAGGTCCGCCGTTTCGACAAAAGAGACCATCGAGGTGAACGGCGAAACCTATCCCGTGTATAAGATGGAAATCTCTAACACATCTCACCCATTCTATACAGGTAAGATGAAGTTGGTTGACACCGCTGGTCGTGTGGATAAGTTTATGAGCCGCTACGCAAAACGCTACGATAAGAAGAACAAGTAATAGTTGCTTGTTTCTCCCAAAGCAAATGGAGCATCCAAATTGGGTGCTCCATTTTTACTTCTCAACAAAAGAGTTTATAGTCTCACTCTTGGCACATATCACAACAAGATTGATACATATAGAGGATAAACACCTATTTTAAGTCTTTTTTTGCGTGGAGATAGATATTTTTATATACTTTTGTATATAATTGCGTAAATGGCATTTAATGTATAACACAATAAAACAACTTTTTAATATGAACAAACTAAATTATTTCAAGGACTACGAGAGCCCTCTTATGCAGATTGTAGAGGTGCAAGTAGAGTGTGGCTTCCTGCTATCAGGAGGCGGTACAGGTGAGTCAGGTTTGCCTGAGGAGGATATGTAAGATTATTATTTAACACTATTAAGATGAAAAAGCAATTTTTATTTACTTTGTTGTGTGCGCTTACATTTGTAGCGTGTACACAGAGTGATCAGTCGTTGGATACGGCTGGTTTCAAACGCACATTAAGCGCAAGTGTTGAGAGCGTTATCGACGGCACACGCGCAGGTATGGAGTCAGATGGTCTCTTCTTCTGGCACGAGGGTGACAAGATTGGTACGTTGATGACAACTGGCAATGTTCGCCCTATGACATTGACTGCTGGTGATGGTGGCAAGAGCACTGGTACTTTCGAGCTTAACACAAGCGAGACTATCGGTAACTACGCATTCTTCCCATACAACCAGAACAGCCGCGTAGATGCAGCAGGCAATTTGACTATCAACTTCCCTGCTGAGTACAACTACGGATCGGTTATCGGCGAGAAGGAGAATAGCTTTGGTTTTGCTATGTGGGGTCAGATTTTGAATGGCTCAGTAGCATTCAAGCACTTGGGTGGTGTACTCAAGATCTATGTTAACGATCTTCCTGTAGGCGACAATATGCATTTCACACTATCTACTACAGGCAAGAAGCTTACTGGTGAGTTTACAACTACTCTCGATTGCGAGACTCCAGTATTGGAGACTTCAGATGACCAGGAGAACGATACAGTTGTTATCTCGTTCAATAACACTAAGGAGAACGCAACTGGCGTCTTCTACATCCCTGTTCCTGTAGGTACATACCCAGTGATTGATGTTGTTGTAACAGACGCAAATGGCGAGGAGATTGCATTTGGCTATTGGACAGATCAGACCGTTGAGCGTCGCGCACAGAAGAAGGGTACTATCAGCAAGAAGGAGGTAACTGGTGGCGAGATCGACGGCGTTTACTCTCCAGAGGAGGGCGTTTATGAGATTAGCAACCTCGCAGGTTTGAAGTGGGTTGCAGATCAGGTTAACCAGGAGATTACGACTTTCGAGGGTGAGACAATCTTGCTTACCGAGGATATCGATCTTAAGGGCGAGCAGTGGACACCTATCGGCTACTGGGTAACATTTAATGGTACTTTCGATGGTCAGAACCACACTATCTCTAACCTTAAGCACCACGGTACTGAGGACGACTGCTATGTAGGTTTGTTCGGTTATACCGAGAAGGCTACTATCAAGAACCTTACAATCAACAATGTTGATATGAAGCTCGTAGCAAATGGTAGCTGGGCAGGTGGTCACCTCGGTGCACTTGTTGGTAACTTCGAGGGTACAACCGTTATCGAGAATATCAACATCACAGGTGATGTTAAGATTGATGGCGATATCGAGCAGAGTGGCGCGGGTCGCATTGGTGCAGTTGCTGGTGGTGGCAGAATTGAGTGCAATGCTACATTCAAGAATGTACACGTAAAGGCTAACGAGGGCAGCTTCGTTAAGGGTAACAACTCTATCGGAGGTATCGCAGGTCAGCTTCAGGGCAATATCACAATGGAGGACTGCTCTACTAACATCGACGTTACAGCAGGTAAGTTCTTCGCTGGTGGTATCGTTGGTTTGGCAGCTCGCCACACAACATTTACAAACTGCCACACAAGCGGTAATATCGCCGTGGTAGCAGGTCGCGCAGGCAACAACGCAGACCTTCTCCGTGT
Organism: Alistipes sp.; assembly: GCA_045633525.1. GTDB lineage: Bacteria > Bacteroidota > Bacteroidia > Bacteroidales > Rikenellaceae > Alistipes. The sequence continues at coordinate 4,676 of JAZQYM010000010.1, forward strand.
TGGCGGTATTGCTGGTGGCTGGGATGATAACGATACACAGCCTTTGATTCTTACCGACTGTTCATTCACTGGTGAGTTGTCTGGTATGTCTACTGACGGCACTATCGCTAAGAACTTCGCTTGCGATGGCTACGTAGGTATGGGCTACTCTCAGGTAATTGGTGCAGTAGTAATGGTAAACGGCGTAGAGTATAAATACTCAAGCAATGGTAACTATATCTCTGGCGGTTATGAGTACGATGCAGAGGCTAAGGTTGCTAAGATCTACGACGCAGAGGGTGTTCAGAAGCTTGCCGAGTTGGTAAATGGCGGTAAGAGCTTTGCTGGTGAGACTATCCTTCTTGCAGGAGATATCGACCTTGCTGCACAGACTCGCGAGGCTAACAACTGGACCTCTATCGGTACAAGCGACAAGCCATTTAGCGGCATATTCGATGGTCAGGGTTACACTATCAAGAACCTAACTATCATCGAGGCTGAGGCTAAGGAGAGCAAGGCTTATATGGGATTCTTCGGCTATGCTAAGAATGCAACTATCAAGAACGTTGTATTCGAGAACGTTACAATCAACATCCCTTGCTTGGATATCGACCACAGCCAGGGTCACATTGGTGCTGTTGCAGGCTCATTGGAGGGCACTTCTACTATTGAGGATGTAACCGTTAAGGGCGACATCAAGATCTACACTACTCAGGATGCTAACGGTGCAAGCCGTGTGGCTGTTGTAGCTGGTGGTAACTCTTACGGTAACGTAACAATGAAGAACGTACACGTTGTTGCTAACGATGGTAGCTACCTTATCGCTAACAACAACACTGGTGCTTTGGCAGGTCAGCTTCAGGGCGAGTGCTACTTCGTGGACTGCTCTTCAAATATCGATGTAACTGTTAACAAGTTCTTCGCTGGTGGTATCATCGGTTTGACAGCATCTAAGTCAAGCTTCACAAACTGCCACACTACAGGTGATATCAAGGTTGTTGCTGGTCGCTCAGGTCGCGCAAACGACCACTACCGTGTAGGTGGTATCGCTGGTGGTTGGGCTGATGGCAAGAGCAATGTATGTACTCTTACAAACTGCTCTTATAGCGGCGAAGTATCGGGTGTTAATGCTGATGGCTCTGTAGCTAAGGTTCTTGACTACGATGGTTATGTAGGTCGTGGTTACACCCTTACAAACTGCGCTGGTAGCAAGGTGGTAATCGACGACAAGACATTTGAGCAGGTGGCTGACAAGATATATGGTTTCTATGTTGTAGATGGCGTCTATGAGCTTAACTCTGCAGCAGCTATGAAGTGGCTTGCTGAGCAGGTTAGCGGCACAAATAGCTTCGCAGGCAAGAGCGTTGTTATGATCGACGACATTAACCTTGGTGGCGAGGAGTGGAAGCCTATCGGTATGGGTGGCAAGCACTTCGAGGGTACATTCGACGGTCAGGGCCACACAATCAAGGGTCTAAAGGTTACTACACGCAATAGCGGTGCTCAGGCAGCCTTGTTCTGCTCTGCAGCAGGTAATGCTCAGTTCAAGAACTTCACAATCGACGAGGCATACATTAAGTATCCAGCCGATAGCAACGACTACTACGCAGCTGCTGTAGTAGGTACTATATATGGTAACATCAAGTTCGAGAACATCACAGTTAAGAACTCTACTATCACTGGTAACAACAAGGTTGGTGCAATCTTCGCACACGACGGTTCTTCAACACAGATCACTATCAACAACTGCCACGCTGAGAAGTGCTATATCGCCTCTGAGGATACTGCAGACGGTGGTTGCGTAGGTGGTTTGGTTGGTTACTTTGCTACTGGCGTAGCTGGCAAGCCTAACACTATCAGCAACTCATCTGTTAAGAACTCTACTATCGTTGGTATTAACTCAACAAATAGTGGTAAGCGCGCAAACTCTGAGTTTATCGGCTGTATCCTTACAAAGGATGCTATGGAGCTAAATATCGTTGATTGCGTTGTCGAGGGTAATAACTTCTCACAGACTATCGACGGCTCTGCAGCTGTAACCTATGTTGGTGCATTCCCAGCTCAGTTTATCGGTGGTGATCGCAACGAGAAGTTGCTTGGTAATATCACAATCAATGGCACACGCGTAGAGAGCCATGTTGTAGAGGCTGACGGCGTGAAGTATGCAACTCTTCAGGAGGCATTCAATGTTGGTGGTAATATTACACTTATTTGCGATGTAACCGCTTCTGAGCCTATTGTTCTTGCTGAGGGCAAGACTGCAGTTCTTGACCTTAATGGTTTTGCACTAAATGGTGGTGAGGAATCAACAGGCAAGCATATCTATGTTATTAAAAACTACGGCTCTTTGACAATTAAGGATACTAAGGGTAATGGCTCTATCAACTCTCGTGGTGTATACAACTACAAAGAGATGATTCTTAACTCTGGTAAGATTAGCGCAATCGATGGCAATGGTGGTTATGCTGTTAACAACCAGTCTGGCTCAACATTTGTGATGAATGGTGGCTGGATTGCAGCAGACTATGAGGATGGTGATGCTCCAGCCGCAGGCAACTACGATGCTACAGCGTTGAAAGTTCCTTCAAATGCTACAGCAACTCTTAATGGTGGTAAGATTACTAATGCTGGTAACTTTACATATGCTATTGATTCTGCTGGCACATTGAACATCCCTGCAGAGTCTACACTTACAGTTGAGGGTCGACACGGAGCCGTTGCAATCAGTGGTGGTGTAACTACAATCAACGCTGGCACATATAGCATCCCTGAGAACACAGAGTATACTGACAATGTTGTTTATGTATACAGCAGCGGCAAGGTGATTATCAATGGCGGTACATTTATCGCTGACAATGATACTGCAAGTGGTGGCAGCTGTGTTTGCGACAGTGTTGGTGGTGCGACAATCAATGGCGGTCTATTTGGCAACTCATCAGGTGGCGACGTTTGGGGTACAACAGGTACCGTCATCAAGGGTGGTCAGTTCAGCACCGACCCTACAAACTATATTGACACAGAGTACTACAAGGTTACCTCAAGCAATGACATCTACACTGTTGTAGAGAGAAAGTATATCTATCTTAATGCTGGCCACTGGTTGTCAGACAACGCACGCTTAGTTGCATACATTTGGACTGATACAATAAGTGCACAGTGGCATAACATGAAAGCTGTAGGCAATACAGATATTTACAGATTTGAGCTTCCAGACAATTTCGATTATGGTTGCAGCATTATCTTCTGCCGTATGAATCCATCAAATACAAATAACAACTGGAATAATAAGTGGAATCAGACTGTAGATCTTAAGACTCCTACCAATGGTGACAACATGTTAACCATACCATCAAATGATTGGGACGGTACAAAAAGTACTTGGAGCAAGTACACTCCTGCTAACTAAGCAAGTAGCACTACAATAAGTAGAGCGTGTTCACTTCGGTGGACACGCTTTATTTTTAATTAGTAGTGAGTAATTAGGAATTAGGAATCGTTGAAAGGCTTTGCCTTTTTGGGGCTTTGTAATAGGGAGACTGGGGATTATGGGGTTTGCGGGATACTCAGATATTTTGAGACAGCAGGGACAACAGAGACCGCAGAGAGCATTTTTGATACTCAGTTTCGTTGTCGTCTCTCTCGTTTCTTTCGTCTCTTCCGTCTCTTTTTTAAAACTGACAACTTAAAGGTGTGGTGCGCTTCGCGCGAGAGGTTAATTACTGCGCCTGATACCAAAGGGTAGAAATGTCTTGTACGGAAAAAAGTTGACTCATAAATAGTAGTTTTATGAGGAGAGAATTACAAGCTCGTTATCTTTCAGAAGTTTTAGATTTACGCAAGCAGGGGTATAGTATACCAGCAATA
>JAZQYM010000011.1:0-62446 GCA_045633525.1 Alistipes sp.
GAAAGCATAATTTCCAATCGTAGTTACGCTATCAGGAATAGTTACACTTGTAAGGCTGCTACAACCATAGAATGCATAACCTCCAATCGAAGTTACGCTATCAGGGATAATAAATTCTATTAATCCGTCACAGTCGTAGAATGCATTTTTGCCTATTGAGGTTACACTTTCGGGGAGAGTGATACCAGTAAATTTATCGCAGTTATTAAATGCATCATCACCAATCATAGTAACATCGCCATCAAATGTGATAATACCTCTCTTGGTCTCGCTATCCCATACATTAGAGACTACATCTGCACCGAAAGTCAAAGAGTCATCGAATGTAGGTTCAACCTTTGCTGTAGCGGTATACCAAATCTCGTTGTTTGCAGGTGTGGGCTGGGTGGGGCGGTTGGGGTTGACAAACTCAAGAGCCGCCATAGGGCTAATAGTGTTACGCTCAACAACAAAGGTCTTTGCTGTTGACTGCTCCATAGCATAGCCATCGGTGTCCTCAATCTCAACAGTAAAACCATTAGTAAAGGTCTGTGGAGGTAGAGCGATATAGAATGTAGTAGCACTCTTGCCAAGTGTTACACCCTCGCCACAATCCAAAACAACCTCAGTTAGGATTGTATCATCAAATACAAGGTTGCCACCGGCGGTGTTATCATCGGTGCCACCCATATCTGATGCGAGCATAGCAGTTGCATCTGCAGAGTTGATATACAACTCGCCAGCAACCTGCTCGTCGTTATTACCGCGGAACTTGATGCTCTTAACAACCTCGCCATCACCAGTAAGTTGCAACTTCAACCAACCACAGACGCTCTTTAGGGAGAACTGGTTATACTCGCTCGACGAAACCATAATATTACCATCTGTACCATAACTATTTGCAAGGTAGTGCTGTGTTGCAGGCAATGTTGCCTGAACATTATAGGTTTCAGTATTGATATAGTAATTCTCATTGTATGGATATACCACAACAACGCGCTTCGTAGACTCGGTTGCAGTACCAGCATCCACACGCTTTAGGTCGCCTACACGCTCGCCTGTCTCACCCTGATATTGCCACTTCTGGTTAGCATCCGAGCGATAGAATACCGATACCAAGTCATTCTTAGTCCAAACGGTCTTCTGTGCCTCGTTTATCTGAATACGGGTTTCATCATCCTCGAACCCCACTCGAATAGTCTCAGGGGCATCAGTGCGAATAGCCAACTGCTCCTCGATGGGGTTTTGTGTGCACGCCATAAAGCCAAATAGCGCACACGCGAAAAGTAAAAGTTTTCTCATAGTGTAATTTTTTTTGTTTGTTACCAATCCTGTTCTGGGTTCTCCTCTGGGTCTTCCAAATTAGAGGCAGCGAAACCCTGCTCAATTTCAATATCCAGCACCTCAAATTCGGGTACGAGATAGTGTTGCTGTTTGGTTTGTGTCATAAGCATCTATGTTTTAAGTTAGTATTACACTTATAACTATTCGCACCTCAATAGTGATTTACACAAAACAAAGAAAGCGTGGTGCTGAAAACTTATTTTAAGAGAATGGGCTCTGGTAAAGCCTTGAAGATAAAATAAGCAACAGCCCCACGCCATACCATATAGGTGGTATGACGCAGGAAGATGTCCGCCTATTCACTCTTCTAAATTTACCAGATTTATTCTCTGTGAATAAACTTACACTTTCCGCGTAATTAAATATGTTACCACAAATGTAGTAAATATTTCCGCTCGGTGTGCTGTTTGGGATATCTTTTTTGCTGTTGCTCGGTTTATATGCCTGTTTTCGTGGTGCAAAGTTGGGGCAATATCACTTAAAAATCAATGTTGAAGTAAAACTTTGTTATTTGTAGGTTGGGGGAAATAGCACCATTAACCGCGGTTGCTGTGTGTTATATTATCAGACACCACATAAAAAATGTTCGGGCTGCCTATTTTTCAATAGACAGCCCTCACGGACACAAACAATTATTAACTTTTTACACTACTAAATTTTTACGCTTACATATTACACTGTTTTTATTATTAACTCAACCTCTTTTTGTTATCTAATACATTAAAACTGTTTCTCTTTCGTAAACTTTGATGATAGTTTTTTATTGCCTTATCATCTTGTTTCTGGTGCAAATATAAAACGATAAAATCAATATTCCAAACAAAAAATACTTATAGCTATATAAGTAAAATCTATATGCAAAATAATTTATGCATTGGAGAATCTATATGCAAAGTTAAAGTGTTGTTATATGGGTAACAATCAATAAATTAGATCGTCGAGGCTTGAGAAAACGCGAGTGAAATATGGTCAAAAATATTTTTATTATTTTTTTTCACTTTTTTCATCATTCAATAAAATTTGGCGCATAGACTCGCTATTTTCAGCCAATTCGCCTATCATGGCATCCTCGTCGCCCTCGACATAGATGTTCATAAGACTGCGCTTGCGCTTCTCCTCCTTAACGCCATACGAGATGATGTGGCGAGCCGAGGTGATGATGCTTGTGCCGCGGTCGGCAGTGAGTATCTTGAGGTCGTCGAAGCGCTTAAGGGTATCGCCAAAACTCTTCTCAACGGCTTCAAAGCGCTCCGCAAATAGTTGAACGCGCTCAATCATAGTCTCTGCCTCCTTAACAATCTTCTCTTGATAGTGTAGCTGACGGCTCTGTGTCCACATAAGCTCCAATACACGGAGGTTCATATACATCGTCTGAGGTCCCATGATGAGCACTCCCATATCGTAGGCATCACGCCATAGGGCGGTGTCGTTTAGAAGGGCGAGATTGAGTGCTCCCTCATTAAACATATACATAAATACAAAGTTGAGCTTTGTGTAGTTGGTGTCGAGGTATTTGCTGTAGTCCTTCGATGCCAACGATCTCACATGGTCGCGCACACTTGCAATGTGCTGTTTTAGTGCTACCTCGCGCTCCATCTCGCTCTCGGCGTTTACATACTGCTCGTATGCCTGAAGGCTCACCTTCGAGTCGACAATCACGTCGCGGTTATTGGGGAAGTGAAGGATAAAGTCGGGAATCATTCTTCTATCGTCGGCACTACGTACACTCTTACCCGTTCTATCTGCCAGGCCCTGCTGTGTGGTATATTGCGAGTTTTCCTCCAGACCAAGGTCGTCGAGTAGCTGCTTTAGCTTCAACTCGCCAAAGTTACCTTGCACCTTCACGCTACCGAGCAAGGCGCGTGTTAGGCGGTCGGCAGTCTCGCCAAGCTCCTTGCTGTTTCGCATATTTGCCTCAATCGTTGCATCGAGGCGTGTCATCGAGTCGCTATGCTCGCGCTTGGTGCTATCCAACGCCTCGCGCATAAGCTTAAGGCTGTGGTTTATCGGGTCTACGATTTTGGATACATGCTCCATATTGCGCTCGCTAAGCTCCTCCTGGCGTGCCTTAAGCACACTCTCCGAGGTAGCCTGCATCTGTTCGCGTATCATCGTCATCTGGCTCTCCACCTGCTTGGCATTCATCTCCTTAAGCTCTGCAACGAGGCGCTCGGAGTACTCCTTAGTCTGAGCTATCTGCTGCTCGTATGCCGCCTTAATATCCTCTGCCTTGCTACACAACACATCACGTTCCACGCTAAGAGCTTGGAGTCGCTGCTGAAGTCGCTCATTCTGTATTTTGCGACCTATAGTATAACCTATGACAAATACCGCCACGATAACCACCGCGGCTACAATGTAAGTTCCCATAAATGCTATTTAAGTTTTAAGTCCAGACCCGAAGGTGCTTGATATAGTCGTAAGCCAAAGTGTGGCGCGAGGGCTATGATGCGAGATATAATCTCTGCTTGTAGCTGCTCGTGAGGTATCCAGTTAACATTTGCAGTAAAGAAGTACAACTCAACAGGTAGTCCCCATTGTGTGGGCTGAAGCTGGCGCACCATCGCAGTCATTGTGTGGTTTACGCGAGGATGAAGGTCTATATAGCGGTTTACAGCGCGCATATAGAGGTCGAGATTGGTAACTACCTCGCTCTCCTCGGTCGTCGTCTTGATGTTTGCAAGGAGCTTAGATATAATCTTATCCTCGCGAAGTTTCTCGATAGCCTCATCGTCCATAAACTGCACCGAGTTCATATCAAAATTTAGCGAGCGCTTAACACGACGGCCTCCCGTGTCGAACATAGCTTGCCAGTTTGAAAATGGCTCAGTGATAAGAAGATATGGGGCGATTGTCTGAATGGTGTTATCCCAGCGACGTATCTTAATTGTGGTTAGCGATACCTCGATAACCGTACCATCGATACCACGACTTGGCATCTCGATCCAGTCGCCTACCTTGAGCATATTATTTGCCGAGAGCTGCACACCCGCAACAAGACCAAGGAGGGTGTCTTTAAAGATAAATGATATAACTGCAGCCGAAGCACCCAAACCTGTAAGCAGACCTGTTGGCGAACGCTGGATAAGGATGGCAATGATAAGTATTCCCGCTACGATTGTTATAATCACCTGCACGATTTGTAGCAGACCGTCAAGAGGCTTACCCTGCCACGCTGGACGGTGCACCATAATCGCGAAGAGTGCCTTGAAGAAGGTGTTAATAAAGAGCGCAAAGGCGATAACAACGTATATGTCAACACTCTTCTGTAGTAGCGATATTATCCATTCCGAGTTGATATTGAGTGCCGATATCGCCACGGGGAGCATAAAGCTAATGACAATAGGTGTCACGATGCCACAAAGGCGTTTCATTACTTTGTTACCAAAGAGGATGTTATCCCACTCAACCTTTGTATGTTGTACAAGCCAGTTGGCTAAGCGTATTACGCCCCAACGAAATACAAGGTTTATTATAAGGATAAGTAGGAGTAGGAATACAATTACAATCACGCCATCCAACGAATCGGCGGCGTGTGTGCTAAGTCCCCAGTCCAATAGTCGCTGATTAACTACCTCTGTCATGGTTTGGTCTATTTAAAATGAGTAGCTTACGCCGATAAATACTGACTGATTTGTGCCGCGCAACTTCACATCCTTTGCATCGAATGCGTATGGCTCCTTAATCGTTGGGCGTGGCGATGTCTGTAGTAGCTGATAGCCAAGCATCAAGTCGATTTTGTTGTAGCTATCCATACCCTGAAAGCGGAAGCCGATACCGCCTGCGTAGATACCACCAAAGCGCATACCCTCGTCAAAGAGTACGTTCGTACCGATATTCAAGAAGTTGAATAGGCAATTCTTGCGCGTGCCGTAGAAGTAGTGTGCCGTAGCATATACGGGCATTAGTGTGTAGTTAAACTGTGGTTGGATGCCAATCTCTGCGCCTACGCGCCAGTGGTTGTTGATAAGGTATCCACCGCCGTATGTGAAGCTACCACCAATATGAGCCTTGCTGCTATATGCTCGCTGTGCTGGCTCGCCAGTGATGTGCATATACTTTGCATCGTAGAATATCAGCGCAAAGCGACCCGATACGCTCTGCTCCCAACCCTCATATTTGCGCGTCTTGCGCTCAATCTCCTCGGCTGTCTCACGACGCTTAGCCTCGGCTGTAGGCATCGCAAACACTACAAATAGCAACAATATAACTAATCTCTTCATCTCTAAATACTTTTCTATTATAACGCCTTGTTGAGGTTGTTATTACTCGATTCCACGAACATTTTTCTCCCATGCCCAAGCCGACTTGAGTGTGTCGCTTAGTTCGCGCTCAGCCTTCCAGCCAAGCTCGTTATTTGCAAGTGTTGTATCTGCCCATACTGCCATCACATCACCTGCACGACGTGGAGCTACCTTGTAGTTGAGCTTTAGGTTGTTAGCCTCCTCGAAACCCTTAACAAGTTCAAATACAGATACTGGTGAGCCAGTACCCACATTGAATACCTCGTAACGCTCCTTGCACCTTCCCTCTGCCATACGCGCTATAGCCACAACGTGTGCGCGTGCAAGGTCTACAACATCGATATAGTCGCGTAGGCACGAGCCGTCAGGCGTAGGGTAGTCGCCACCGAAGATGCTCAAGCACTCACGTATGCCCGCTGCTGTCTGTGTTACGAATGGCACAAGGTTGTTTGGCACACCACGAGGAAGCTCGCCTATAAGTGCCGATGGGTGCGCACCAATAGGGTTGAAGTAGCGAAGTGCTATACCGTTAAGGTGCTCTGTTGCCGAGACCATATCGCGCAATATATCCTCAGCCATCTGCTTGGTGTTGCCGTATGGCGATGTCGCCGGCTTGCGAGGTGTAAGCTCAGTTACTGGGAGCACCTCCGCATCGCCATAGACTGTTGCCGATGACGAGAATAGGATGTTGTGACGACCATACTCCGCCATAAGCTCAAGTATTGTGACAAACGATAGGATGTTGTTACGGTAATATTTGAGTGGCTCTGCGACCGACTCACCCACAGCCTTGTATGCCGCAAAGTGAATTACAGAGTCGAAGTCGTAGCGCTCAAATACACTGCGCATAAACTCCTTATCGCAGCAGTCGCCCTCGATAAAGGTAGGTCTTACGCCTGTAATCTTTGCGACACCCTCCAACGACGATGCGTCGCTATTCGAGAAGTTGTCCACGACGATTACATCATACCCCGCCTCGATAAGTTCTACGGTTGTGTGCGAACCAATATATCCTGCGCCACCAGTAACAAGTACACTTCGTTTATTCATAATCTCCCTATTTAATATCAATTCACAAATATACTACTTTTTATTTGTATAGCCACTCTGTTTCTGCCATTTTGTTCGTGTAAGATGTAAATATCGAAATCTTACCTATATATCTCTCAAAAAAAATAGGGGCTGGCTAAAAGTAACATAGCCAGCCCCACAGCCTAAGATAGTGAATAAGTTACTCTGTCATAATGATATCGGCGAAATCGGACCAATATTCCGCTGTTTTGTATGCCTCTACAGACTCGGCAGGAACATAGATGGCTTCCATCAATCCTTGAGTATTTAAGGTAAAGAATGTTAATGTCGGAGGTGTGGTTGGCTCGCAATGCAAGATCTTTGTTCGTGAGCCAACGAATGCTCCGTACTCGATAGTATGCACACTTGCTGGTATCGTAAGTTCTGAGCAAACAGAGTAGCAACACGCTGAGTCGCCGATAGTTGTGATGCCATCAGGGAATCGGTATGAGTCGAGATTTGCATAGGCGAAAGAGTTCAGTGTGTTGTCTATAATCAAACAACGTCCATCCTCTGTGGCGTTCTTATTGTTTATCTTTGTTAGTTTTTGTCCACGTACAACAACCTTTCCGAACGATGTCACGCTGTCGGGGATAGTTATCTCTGTTATAGGCTTTATGTCAATAAGCGCTCCATCTCCAATGCTGGTCACGCTATCAGGGATGTATATGTAGTGCATCCTGCAGCCTATAAATGCGTAATCGCCTATGACCTCAAGACCATATGGGAGGTAGACGCTATCGAAGGTGCAATACTCGAAGGCCTTCTCGCCAATCTGTGTTAGCTTGCTATCGAAAGTCATTACCCAGCACTCGCGCTCTGCGTCGTACTCGTTGGATACGATGCTGGCATTGAAGGCATCCTCATTTTTAGGAAGCGTAGGCTCTGTGGTGCTGCCGTTGGTGTAGAGGATCTCTCTGTCGCTCTTCGCAGGCTTGGTTGTGCCCTGCATAGGGAATATGTAGTCGGCATAGTCGCGCCAGCCCTCGGCTGTTTTGTATGCCTCCAGCGACTCGGCAGGGACGTAGAACTTACGATCCTCGGCATTGTTGTCGAATGCCGCCCACATGCCCGTAGTGCTATATATCGCAGTAGGAGGTACTATAGGCTTGCACGTTACCTTGCGTAGGTTTACGCAACCATCAAATGCCCACGCTGCAATGCGCTCAACGCTCTCAGGAATAGTGAGTTCGGTCACCACCTTGCTATTCTGCATCGCACCCTCGCCAACGCCTGTAGAGTCGCCAAGGTCCACCTTGCCATCTGTTGGCGGTGTCACCACGCCAGCGAAGTTACCATCCTTATCCTTGATGTTGCCATCGCCATTGTCGCTAGTGCTGAACTTGCCCTTAAAGGTAACGTTAGGGCAGTTGTAGAATGCACCCTCCTTGATGGTCTGCACGTCATCACCAAAGTATGCTGTGAGTAGGTTTACGCAATGGCTAAACGACCACGCACCGATGACCTCGACGCCCTCGAGGAACTCTACGTGCTCCAACTCCTCGCAGCAGGTGAAGGTGTAGTCACCAACACTCCTAACATTCTCGATGGCAATGCTCTCAACGCCAAATGGCGCGAAGGCAACCACCGTGTCGTTCATAACTAAGAGGTTTCTCTCATACAATGCATACTGGCTGTAGAAGGCTTCGATATTTGAGCACTCGGCAAAGACACCCACACCCATAGTTTCAAGACTCTCAGGAAGATATACCTCGCTGATAGCCTTGCAACCGCGGAATGCGAAGTCGCCGATATGTGATATTTCGCCACTAAATATTAGGCGGTGGGTGGTCTCATCGATGTTCTCAATAGATGTCAACTCCACCTCGAAAGCCTCAAGGTCTACCTTTGCCATCTCCGCGTTGATATCCTCGCCCTCAACCAGACCTACTATAATCTCGTTGTTCATTGCAGCAAGACCCATCTCGGGCTTTGGATCGGGTTCAGGAGATGGTGTAGGGTCGGGTGTAACATCCTTGTCCCACTTGATAGAACAGGCTGCTAATGCAATAGTTGCAAATAGGAGTGTAAGAACTCTTCTCATAATGTAAATAGGTCTATTTAGTTAATAATCATTATCTATGTATCGATGCGCTGAGGTCGCCTCGCAATGCAAAGATAACTCATTTCTTTGTCATTACCAATACAATTTATCTCTATTATCGATTCGATAGAGCAAAAAAAGTATACTTTTTGCATATAATCTATGGTTGTTCGGCAGATTATTTATACCTTTGTGGATGTGCCGATGCTTTTGGCACAAATATTTAGTACCTAACGAGTATGATGAACGAGTTGTATAACAAGGGTTGTGCCAGCTTAGAGCAGGGCGACTATAAGGGAGCATTGACTTACCTCCGTGAGGCTGCAGAGGCGGGCTGTGTGGAGGCTGGATATAAATTGGGTTTGCTATACCTTCATGGCGATGGCGTTAAGAAGGATGTTGATAAGGCAGCACTCCTTATCTTTGATGCTGCTGTTCAGGGCTATGGCCCGGCGCAGTATGTTATGGGTAATTGCTATGTCAGCGGTGAGGGTGTTGTAGCCAGCGAGCGCGAGGCATTTATGTGGTATCGTGCAGGTGCGCGCTCAGGATGCACTAAGGCGCAGTTTGCAACTGGCGAGTGCTACTTCAACGGCAACGGCGTAGAGCAGAACTACGAGCTTGCAGCTAAATATTTCGCCGATTCAGCCGAGAAAGACTACACCCCAGCACAAGTTGCGCTTGGTCGTTGCTACGATGCAGGACTCGGTGTGGAGCGCGATGCAAAGGAGGCATTCCGCCACTTCCTTCTTGCCGCAAACAAAGAGGAGGATGACTACGCAATGTTTGTAGTAGGTAGCTGCTACGAGCAGGGTAAGGGTGTAGAGCGCGATGTTGAGGCTGCCCGCGTATGGTACAGCAAAGCAGCCACCGACGGCTATGCCGATGCGATAAATGCTTTGCACGACCTTGAAGGCCTTATGGTCTAATTTTGTTGTGATAAGTGGCACATCTGCTTCCGCTAACAAAAATAAATACGAATGGGCAGTACGCCAAAGTACAGCCCATCCGTATTTTTTTTGCCGAGCGTTGCATCTGACCCCTTCTGACAACAAAATTGGGTCTTACTCCTAATAAAAGTTAGTTGCGCCCTTCTGACAAGAAATTGGGTCGTGCAGGTGGGTAAGTCGTGCTATCTATTGTTTCCCCACAATCTCCATAATACCCCCCCCCCTAAAAAGTCGCAGACTTTTAACCATTACTAATTACTAATTACTAATTACTCACTACTAATTAAACACATAGGGCTACCGAAAAATTCGGTAGCCCTATGTGTTTGTTATATCGTCGATTACTTCTTGAAGTAGCGGTTGTACAAGCCCTCGAAGCCCTTGCCGTGGCGTGCCTCATCCTTAGCCATCTCGTGAACGGTGTCGTGGATAGCGTCGTAGTTATTCTGCTTAGCCAAAGCTGCGATGCGCATCTTGTCGGCGCAAGCACCACTCTCAGCGTTCATACGCTTCTCAAGGTTGGTCTTTGTATCCCATACACAGTCGCCCAATAACTCAGCAAACTTTGATGCGTGCTCTGCCTCCTCGAAAGCGTAGCGCTTGAATGCCTCAGCGATCTCTGGGTAGCCCTCGCGGTCTGCCTGGCGGCTCATTGCCAAGTACATACCAACCTCGGTGCACTCGCCCATAAAGTGGTTGTTAAGACCCTCCATAATCTCTGGGTGGTCAACCTTGCCATCGCCAATCTTATGCTCGGTAACAAACTCCAAAGCCTTATTCTCATCCTCCATCTCGTTGAATCTATCAGCTCCAACCTTGCACAATGGACACTTCTCTGGTGCCTCGTTACCCTCGTGAATATATCCGCATACTGAACAAATAAACTTCTTTGCCATAATCTTGTAGTTTTTATTAGGTTATTATTGTTTCTATTTTTATTGGTTTTCTTTTCGTTTCCAGTGCAAATATAGGGGCTTTTTTCTTATCTGCAATAGATTTTCCTTAATGAATTTTTATAGTTCTATAAGGTAAAATTATATGTGCTGATTATCAGGCTATTTCTTCTTAAGACCGATAGCGAGTATAACGCCCAACGCCACACCAAGCAGTGCTGCAAACAGTACGCGGAGCTCACCAGGTAGCATAAATGTGATTGTGTGTGCTGGGTACCAGAATAGCGGAATTGTCTTCTTAAAGATAAAGCCCCACTGCACATCCCAATTTACGCTCTTGATAAGACGCTGCATAGGGATAGGTGTTATAAGAGCTCGCAACGAGCCACCGCACTCAGCGATATGAGCATCGGTAATCTTATGGAAGGTCATAAATACTGGGGCAAAGAAGGTGTTCATCATCACCGAGATAGAGAGGGCAACAACAAACTTACCCCACGATAGACCCTCGGCATAGAAACCTGCAACAAGTTCGCCGCCACCCATATTTGTAATAAAAGCAGGGATACCAGCTGAGAATACTGTCATCGCCATAGATATAGCCATACCGAGGATTCCCCATACCACCATACGAGGCAATACACCGAATGTAGGGTGTGTGTACGATCCTGTCGAGATTCTGCAACCGAGCATCTCACCAAGCGTTGAGAGAATACCGAACTTAAGGAATGCCATAATCATCGCGTGCTCAGCGTTGAATGTCTTGTACCAAGCATATAACTCTGGCGACACAAAGAATGGCACAAATATCGCCAACATTACAAGGGCGAAGTAAAGATCTTGTCGTTTCATATCATCTATTTATTTATATAGGTAAGAGCAAAGATACAAAAAAAAGTGAAAGGTGAAAACTGAAAACTGAAAAGAGTGGTGTCTGCGACTTTTTATTAGGGAGATTAAGGAAATTAAGGAAATTAGGGAGATGGTATCACGCAAAACACTAAACTCACTAAATTCACTAAATTCTCTAAATATTTAATCTCGCGCGAAGCGCACCTTACTTTTCACTTTATTTCTTGTCAGAAGGGGTTAGATTTGGCTCTGACACGAAAACTGGCGGATGGGACATACTATGCGTATTTCCCATTCGCCAGTTTGACTGAAGAGTCGAAGATGACCCCTTATCACAAGAAATTTAATTACTTAAGGCGGAGAAAACCTATACCAAAACGCTCCACAGCTGCCTTCTCCAAATCCTCGCGTACTGATGGGTCGGCAACCGAGATAAGCAACTTCGCACGCTCTGCCAACGACTTATTACGTAGGTAGACAATACCGTGTTCCGTAGCGATATACTGAGCCTGGAAGCGTGTTGTTACAACACCTGCACCCTTAGTTAGCGTAGGAACAATTTTTGAGATACCCTTTGTGGTGATAGATGGCAAGGCGATGAAGCACTTACCACCCTCCGACAATGCACCACCATACATAAAGTCGTGCTGACCACCAACACCTGAGAAGATGCGCTCACCGATACTATCTGCGCAAATCTGACCTGTGAGGTCAACCTCGATAGCCGAGTTTACAGCCATAACCTTAGGGTTCTGGCGGATATTCTGAGGGTCGTTAGTCCAAGCTACATCGCGGATAACAACATCGCGGTTACCGTCCAAGTAGTCGTACAAACGCTGGCTACCCAAACACAAACAAGCTACAGACTGACCTGGGTAAATCTTCTTCAATGAGTTATCGATGATACCCTTTTGGATGAGAGGTACTACACCATCGGTCATAGCCTCGGTGTGCAAGCCGAGGTGCTTGTGGTTGTGCAAAGCATCAAGTACGGCGTTAGGAATACCGCCCACGCCAATCTGCAATGTTGCACCATCAGGAATCTCCGATGCGATAAAGTTACCTATACGGCGCTCTACATCATTAGGAATAACGGTTGGAACCTCAACAAGAGGCTCGTCACCGCGTACCAAAGCGTCAATCTTCGATACGTGGATAACAGGGTCACCGAAGGTGCGAGGCATATACTTATTTACCTGCGCGATGATAACCTTTGAGCACTCTACAGCCGAGAATGCCAAATCGGCAGATACACCATACGAGCAGTAGCCATCCTCGTCTGGCTCAGAGACATTTAGGAGTGTTACATCCAATGGAATCTGACCCGAACGGAAGAGGAATGGAATCTCGCCCAAGAATGCTGGGATAGTCTGCGCCACGCCTGAGTTGATAGCGTTGCGTAGGTTGTTTGCCACGAAGAAGCTAAGTGGCTCGAACGAGTCACGCAACTCCGCCTTAGCGTATGGAGCATCGAAACGACCGATAGCGAAGGCTGTGTAGACCTTAACGTCACGCAACTCTGCGGCGCGGTCGGTCATAGCCTGCACCAACACCTCAGGTATAGATGTCGAACCCTGGATATATACCGAGTCGCCCGACTTGATAAGTTTTACGGCTTCAGCCGCACTAACTAGATTCATACTTATGCTATGTTTTAATAGTCTTGGCTGAATAGTCGTAGGCGCTTATCGAGCTCGTCGTACTGGTAGTCCGAAATCATCGATACGCAACCACGCAAACCCTCGCGAGAGCTACCCGTAGGTGCGAGTGTGATAGCCGAGATACCGTAGTAGATAAGCTTGTTGATAAGCTGCTCGCCAGTCATATCCTTGTAGCCGAATGTGAAGAAGAAGCCGTCGCTCACCTCCTGGTCGCAATCCTTATCGTAGACGATATGGAAGCCATTCTTAATCATAATCTCCTTAACGCGCTGTGCACGCACTGCATACTCTCGAGTGTGGCCTACGAAGTCGAGGCGACCATCTGATGCTGCGCGGAACATAGCTGCCAATGCGTACTGTGCAGAGTGTGGAACACCTGAAGAGAGTACGTATAGGATGTTGAATATGAAGTTGCGACGGAACTGACCATCGTTGCCATACTTCTTAGCAAAGGCATCGTAGCAACGCTCTGCAAGGGCAGGATTCATCGCCACGATAGCGATACGCTGACCTGCATACGAGAACATCTTTGAGCCTGAAAGAAGGTGTAGGCAGTTGTTTGTGTAGCGAGCTACAGATGGCTGATATGGAGCCTCAAAAGGCTTAGAACGGTCCTCGCGGAAGTCCATATTTAGGTATGCCAAGTCCTCGATAACAACAACATCGTACTTTGTTGCCATGCGACCGATAATCTCCAACTCCTCCTCGTTGAGGCACATCCATGTAGGGTTGTTAGGGTTAGAGTATATCATACCGCTGATGCGACCTGAAGAGAGCACCTCCTCAAGCTTAGCCTCGAGGGCAGCACCACGGTAGTCGATAACATCGAACGACTCGAAACGGATGCCCTGAACCTTGCACTGTGCCTTCTGCACAGGGAAGCCTGGGTCGATAAAGAGGATAGTATCGCGGTCGTCGCGCATCTGGCTAAGTGCCATAAATGATGCGAAGGCACCCTGCATAGAGCCTACAGTAGGCACGATGCATACAGGTGGGATGTCAAGGTTGATAAATGCCTTGATAAAGCGCGATGCCTCCTTAGTAAGTGGCTCGATACCAGTGATAAGAGGATACTTTGAGCCTACGCCTGCAAGCAAAGCCTCGTGCTCAGCCTCGATACCAATCATCTCGGCAGGAAGACCTGGCTCGCCAATCTCCATACGGATATACTCGACACCAGTCTTAGCCTCGATATCCTTAACTACGCTTACGAACTGGCGTATTGAAGCAGCGCCAAGCTCCTTGGCGTTGCGCAAACCGTTGGCAATACAGATGTTGTCAACGGTCTGCTTATCTAATGGTCTATCCATTGTCTTGTTATTTTTTGATTGAGTTTTCATAACCTGCACGTACTGCTGCAAGATTCTTCTCAATAACCTCCTCGCCCTTACGAGCAAAGATACGACGAATACCAGCCTCGATCTTCTCGAACTCGATGTCGAGCATTGGGATAGCTGCACCCAACAACACCATATTTGCTGCCTGCAATGGTGCACCAGCCTCCTTAGCCAACTGCTCTACGTTCAACGATACACAGTTTGGAAGTGCTGCAAGGTGTGCCGTGATATCCTCCTCAGCAGGGTAATTAGGGATATTTACGAAAGGTACGGTAGAGGTTACAACCCAACCGTCCTTCTTCAAGTACTCAAGATAGCGCAAAGCCTCCATAGGCTCCAACGAGATGATAACATCTGCGCCACCCTTAGCGATAAGGTCTGAGGCGATAGGCTCGGTAGAGAGACGAAGGTTACTCTGCACATCGCCACCACGCTGACTCATACCGTGTACCTCAGCCTGCTTGATGTTCCAGCCCTCCGCCAAAGCAGCCTCGCCGATAACTGTTGCAATCGACAAAATACCCTGTCCGCCGACGCCAGCCAAAATAATATCTTTCTTCATAATTGTTTCATTTTTGTTGTTAGCACACTACTCTTTCTTAGCTGCCTCACGAGCCTTAGCGTGACGCTTAGCAGTCTGGATACACTCTCTGCGTGGGATGATTACTGATACGCCATTGTACTCAATCTCCTCACGGATGGTCTTCTTAATCTCCTCCATATTCTTTGGAAGTGGTACCACAACGCGAACGTGGTCTGGGTGTACGCCAAGACCGCGGCAGATATCCTCGATCTTGCCAGTACCAGCAGAGTCCTGACCACCGGTCATGCCTGTAGTGAGGTTATCAGAGATAACAACCACAACATTTGCCTTAGAGTTCACGCAGTCGAGAAGACCTGTCATACCTGAGTGTGTAAATGTAGAGTCGCCGATAACTGCGAATGCTGGGAACTGACCTGCATCCGAAGCACCCTTAGCCATAGTGATAGATGCACCCATCTCAACGCAAGCGTGTAGGGCCTGGAATGGAGGCAAAGCACCAAGAGTGTAGCAACCGATATCGCCGAAGATGCGTGGGTTCTCGTACTCTGCAGCAACCTCGTTCAATGCCTTGTACATATCGCGGTGACCGCAACCCTGGCACAATGCTGGTGGACGTGCTACAACGATGTCGTCAGCCTCAAGGTTCTCCAACTTAGCCATACCCAACGATGCGCGTACTGAGTCTGGTGTAAGCTCGCCTACGCGTGGTAGATCGCCTGTCAAACGACCCTTAACAGTAACTGTTGAAGGAACGATAGCGCGTACCATCTCCTCAACAACAGGCTGACCCTCCTCCATAACGAGAATCTCCTTTGCGCCATCCTCTACCATCTTCTCGATAAGAGCTACTGGAAGTGGATACTGCGAAACCTTTACCAAGCTGCGCTCCTCAGCACCTGCAACGTTCTCCATATAGTAGTTGTATGCAATACCAGTGGTGATAACACCCAACTCTGGCTTAGAGCCCCTCTTATAGAAGTTGTACTTAGACTCCAACGATGCCTTCATAAGGTCATCCTGCTGAGCAAGAAGCTGTACGTAGCGACGCTTAGCGAATGCTGGCAACAAAATCCAAGTGCGAACATCCTCTGGGCGGTTAATCTCGTTCTGCTTGCGAGGCTCCTCTGTAAGGTTAACCACGGCGCGAGAGTGAGCCATACGAGTTGTTACACGCATAAGCACTGGAAGCTTCACAGCCTCCGAGAGCTCGAATGCTGCGCGTGTCATCTCGTAAGCCTCCTGCTGTGATGATGGCTCAAAGATTGGCATCATCGCAAACTTACCATAGAAACGAGAGTCCTGCTCGTTCTGAGATGAGTGCATAGATGGATCGTCGGCAGCAACAACGACTAAGCCACCATTAACACCTGTCATTGCAGAGTTAACGAATGGATCGGCAGCCACGTTCATACCAACGTGCTTCATACACACCAAAGCGCGCTTGCCCATGTAAGACATACCGAGCGCACCCTCCATAGCGGTTTTCTCGTTTGTAGCCCAACGGCAGAAGATCTTGTCCTCAGCCTCGCCACGCTTCTCCTCGCGTAGCTGAATGTACTCTGTAATTTCAGTTGAAGGCGTACCTGGGTATGCATAAACACCCGACAGACCTGAGTCGATAGCGGCCTGTGCAATAGCCTCGTCACCGAGAAGTAGTTTTCTCATATCTTTTATTGTTTTAGGTTTGATCAATTAATTCTATTTAGCATCTTCAAAGTTATGTAAAATTTTCCATACCGCGAAATATTTTCCGATATTTTACAAATAATTACACTCCAAAAGCAAAAAACTTTATAATTTTGTCACAAATAAAGCTCTTGATTTATGGCAGATATTGCAAAAAAGTGGTCGAAATATAGGGAGGAGTATCGACGATATATCCGCACAGAGAAGCGTCTGTCGGAGAATACCGTGTATGCCTATATGCGTGATTTCGACGATTTTATGCACTATGTGTTGCGTACCTTTACTGCCACGCCTGAGGGTGTTACACCAGAGATTATCTCGAAATATTTGGCGTGGCTATATAGCGAAAAAGGGGTTAGTGGTAAGTCGCAGGCGCGCAAGCTCAGCGGCATAAAGAGCTTCTACAACTACTTGCTAATCATCGAGAAGATAGACCAACTGCCTACCGATAGTGTCGACACCCCACGTCAGGAGCGCACGCTTCCCGATGTACTCACCGTGGCAGAGGTCGATGCCATAATCTCGACCTTCGATATGACCACGGTAAAGGGGTGTCGTGACAATGCCATTGTCGAAGTTTTGTACTCTACGGGTCTGCGTGTCTCGGAGCTTATAACTCTGCGTATTAACGACCTCTTTTTTGGCGAGGGCTATATTCGTGTGATAGGCAAGGGTGACAAGCAGCGCATCGTTCCCGTGGGCTCTGCGGCGCGAGATAAGATTCAGCTATATATGGAGTTACGTCGTCCAAAGCGACCAAGTGAGGCGACGCTATTTCTAAACAACCGTGGCGAGCCGTTGACGCGCGTTATGGTATTTACCATAATAAAGCAGGCGGCGATGTTGGCGGGTATAGATAAGAGTATAAGCCCCCATACCCTGCGCCACTCCTACGCCACACACCTCTTGGAGGGTGGGGCGAATATCCGCGAGGTGCAGGAGCTCTTGGGGCACGAGAGTATCTCCACCACGGAGGTTTACACACATGTGAGCCGTAGGCATCTGCGCGGTGTGGTGGAAGATTCATTTGCAGACTTAAATCTTTAATTATGAAGAGGTTATTTCTTTCGATTATAGCGATGGCATCTGCCATTTGTTCGGTCGTTGCTCAGGAGCGCGAGGTGGTTATTGCGTGCGACTGGGGCGATATCTCTGCAACACTAAGCACTCCAGCGGAGAGTAGTGATACCGCAGTTTTGATTGTTGCGGGCTCGGGTCCTACCGATAGAAATGGTAACTCGGGACAGGGTCTTAACTCATACGCCTATAAGATGCTTGCCGATGAGCTTGTTAAGGGTGGTGTTGCCATTCTACGCTACGATAAGCGCGCCATAGGTCGCAGCACTCTCAACGACCCTACAACAATTCCAAATTTAGTTTTTAACGATTTTGTGGATGATGCTGTGCGCTGTGTAGATTACTTGCGTGGTGAGGGCTTCAAAAAGGTTGTCGTGGTGGGTCATAGCGAGGGTGGCGAGATAGCGTTGCATCTTGCTCTAAGAGAGGATGTCAAGGTCGATGGCTTAGTGCTGTTGTGTTGCCCTGGATATTCTATGGATCAGATACTTATAGCTCAGCTATCGGCGCAGCTTGTACCTCAGTATATAGGTCTTATGGCTACCGCAACCAATATTATCAAGAGCATCAAGCGTGGCGATAGCGTTGCCGTGGAGAGCATTCCGCAGGAGCTTTTGTCGCTCTTCCATCCCTCGGTGCAGCCATTCCTGTGTAGTAGCATGGCGTTCGATCCTGCCGAGCTTATGTCGCGTGTCGAGCAGCTTACTCTTATAATTTCGGGAGGTAGGGATATTCAGGTTGCAAAGGACAATGCCGATAGACTTATGGAGGTGGCGAAATGTGGCAAGCATATCCACTTCGACCAGATGACACATATCCTCAAAAGTGCAGATACCAACGATCGTATCCAGCAGATAATGGGTATATACACAAATAGTAAGCTTCCTCTTACTGAGGGTCTTAGCGAGGCTATACTTGGCTTTGTCAAGCGCTAAAAGCAAACTCTATTGAGGTGTGACCGATGTTGGAGCATTGGCATAAGAACTTCTCGTGGGAGACTCTTAGGCATCGTCTTGGGGCGATGCCGATGCTTCTTGTTATCGTGCCCTTTATCGCGGGAATACTCCTTGCAAATCTCTTTGATACGCCTATTTGGGCTATATGTGGTGGTTTCGTGATTGCCACTATAGGTGCTCTCTATGCTCGTCCTATGAGTGTGGCGTATAGCTTTGTTGTTCTGTTTGTTATGCTCTTTGGCGTGCTTGTAACTGAGCTTCGCCAAAGCTATGCCTCGACACCCTATAACGAGACTCTCGAGATGGAGGTTAGCCTTGTTAGCCCCATTGCCGAGCGTGAGGGTTATAGCGTAGCCGAAGGTCGTATTGAGAGGTGGCAGGGTGATGATGGTTGGCACGAGGCGTGCGACCGTGTGCAGCTGTGGTTGCGTACCGATACCGTATGTTATGGCGATAGGGTACATATCGTGGGAGAGCTGCGCAAGCGCATATCGAAATACGAGGACTACAACGCCTTAATGCTTAGCCGTGGTTATGTGGGTGGCGTTGGCGTCTCAGATGCGCAAATTCTTGATATTAAGCGCGATAATGCGGGAGGTTTGCGCCGTTATGCCATTGAGAAGTTGGGTCACTATGCTAAGGATACTGCCACTCATAGTGTCGTTGAGGGTATGGTTGTGGGCTCGCGCCATAATATGCCTCTGCAGTTGCGCGTGCAATACTCTGCCACTGGTTTATCCCATATCTTGGCAGTATCGGGATTACATCTGGGTATTATCGTGTTGGTTGTCAGCCTGCTTCTAACACCGCTCAAGCTCCTTACTTATGGTCATATTGTGGCTGATATTATGACTGTTGCGGCACTGTGGATATTTGTCTCGATAAGTGGTGCTTCGCCCTCTATTGTGCGCGCCGCGCTGATGTTTAGTGTTCTGATTTTGGTGAAGAATAGTACGGGGCACTATGATCCGATTAATGCCCTATCCTTTACGATATTTCTGATGCTCTGCTATAACCCGCAGACGCTCTACGATATTAGCTTTCAGCTCTCGGTGCTCGCCGTTGTGGGCATCGTGGCGTGGGCTGCGCCAATGGTGCGAAGCATCAGACTTCAAAGCCGCCTTGTCCGCTCCTTAATCTCTACAGTTATAGTTGGTGTCGTAGCTACGTTGTGGACCATGCCCGTGGTGTCAGCTACCTTTGGCAATATCCCTCTTGTTGGTGTTGTAGCAACTCCTGTAGTGCTTATAACCGCATATATGATTGTTGGTTGTGGTGTTGTCACGCTCCTTCTTCCGCACCCATTGGCAGAACTCTTTGCCCACAGTGCAGAGTGGTTCGCTTCGGTACAAAATGTCATTGTTGAGTGGTTTGCATCACTCCCTTTTGCAAGCCTCCAACACACTATCTCATCCCCTGCGATAGCTATATATTATACCCTTTTTGCACTCGTCACCCTCGCCATCTGGTCGCGCAAGCCTAAGACAAAAACGATGCCTTCCGATCTGTTTCAGATTAAGATTTGAAAGGGATGGTGTATAAAGATTTTAGTGTAATGTGATAGTTTATTGCAAGATATTTATACCTTTGCATAAAATGTTGTAACAGATGGTTATTCTTCCTTTGGTATATTTTGGCTCGGTGGAGTATTGGTCAGCTCTGGTAAATGGGGGTGACGATGTGGTCATAGATCTTGGTGAGCACTATGTGAAGCGCTCCGATAGAAATAGAACAGAGATTATGACCGCAGGTGGTGTGATGCAGCTATCGGTGCAGCTACGTCACGCCAACAAGCCTCGCCAGCCAATGCGTAAGATGGAGATCGACTACTCGAAGCGCTGGCAGCATCAGCACCTTGTGGCGATAGAGTCGGCATACCGCTCATCGCCATACTACGAGCACTATGGCGAGTTGTTTAAGCCCCTTTTCGAGAGGGAGTGGCACCATCTTGCAGATCTAAACCTTGCAATCTTGGAGCTTATATGTAAGATTCTTAGAGTGCCGATGCCTCGTATCTCTGAGGAGTATGTTGTAGCCTCGGAGGGGGATATAGATATGCGCAAAAAAAGACCCGAAACAGAGTTTATAGCGAAACCCTATATTCAGGTCTTTAGTGATCGTCTGCCCTTTGAGCCTAATCTTTCGATTTTCGACCTTGTGATGTGCGAAGGTCGTGGCGCGTTGAATTACTTAAAGCGATAGCAAACCTCCGCAGTTGATATCTATCTTGTGGCGGTGGGTGGCGGTGCTATCCACCGCTTCGATAGTTGCACGACCCTTAATAACGACCGAGTCGGCACGGTAGATGCCGCGTGAAGATGGAGTCATAGTGACGCTATCGCCATTAACAAGAAGTAGTGGTTCGCCCACGGAGCTATATACCGTAAAGTGCTGAAGTGTATCGGTACGGCTCTGCCAGTCGCTCTCGGTGATATGTAGCGTAGGGGCGTTGTCGTTCCACACCGCACGATATAGGTAGAAGGCATCTTTCTTTGTATTGTGGTCGTAGCCCACCATACCCGAGCGGTTGAGGTGGTAAGGACGGCGTGCTGAGGCGTAGTCGAACATAGAGTTGAGCCAGATGCCCCAGAAGTCTCCCATAGAGTCGATAATAGACCAGTAGCTCTCGTGCATAGATGTCTGACGGCGTGCAGGAAGGTGACGTGTGCCACGCTGTGCGCGTACAATGCGCTCGGTGTTGTGCTCCGAAGCACCCTCCTCGCCATAGCATACTCCGAAGTTGTATGTACGCCACTCGCGCTTTGAGGCGAGCTGTCGGCACCATACCACAACATCCTCGGCCATACCCTTCTGCCAACCTACATTCTGGCGCAAAGCTACACCGTCGGTGATAAAGTTAATCTCGCCATCCATATTACTGCAACCCATCGTTGGGCGTGATGGGTCGAGCTGGTGTGCCTTAATATTGAGCTCCTTGATATAATCAATGACACTATTGCCCTGCTGCCATACAAGCGAGAAGAGACCCCACATCACAACAGATGGGTGGTTGTAGTTCTGAGCGATAATCTCCGCAAGCTGGTCGGTGCCGTTGTGCTTGAACTCATCGATAGGGTAGTAGCATATATCCGAAAAGGCTGCTTCCGAGCGTGTGAAAGGCATATCTACCCATGCAAGAACGCCATCCTTGTCGCACCAGTCGTAGAGGCTCTGAGCATGAGGACCCGAGAGTGAGCGTAGGGCATTAGCGCCCATATCGCGCATAGTGTTGTAGTCCTCCAAAAGCTCCCTCTTTCCGATAGCCATACCATAGCCCATGCGGTCGTGGGCGAGGTTAACACCACGAATAACCTGAGGCTCGTCGTTGATGCAGAGTCTCTTTGCCGAGTTGAATGCTACCTTACGGAAACCTGTCTCAACGCTTACTGCGTCGCTATTTTTGCCGTCGTCGAGGCTTACCTCAAAGCGGTATAAATCTGGTGTCTGTGGGCTCCACAACTTTGGGTTGTCGAGGTTAAAAGGAACATCAGCATAGCCCCCTTCAGCAAGTTTGTTTATGCGCTGTGTGAGGCTCTGAAGCTCGTTGCCTTCAGGGTCTAAAATGCGCACTGTAAGGTCGAGGTTAGCGTTGTTCTGTACTGATATATAGCATCTTACATAGCCTGACACACTCTCCTTTTTGACGCTCTCCTGCACAACAAAGACACCCTCGGTGCCAAGGTGCAAGAGTGATATCATATTGCGTGGCGCAACCACAAGCTCCACATCGCGATAGATGCCGGCGGTAAGATCCATATCCGAGGAGATAGGTAGCACGTCGCTACGTACATCATTGCTCACTATCACGCGGATATAGTTATCGGCACCGTAGCGCACAAGATTCGTAATCTCCACGTTAAAGGCTGTGAATCCTCCCTTGTGAGCCCCTGCAAATGCGCTATTTACAAAGACTCCAGCGACATTCTGTACGCCTCCAAAGCGGAGGAATAGGCGCTTGCCCATCCATTCGCGTGGAACGTTGAGCGTGCGTACATAGTTTGCCGAAGAGCTCCCATTGCCATAGCTACCTAAGCTATTCTGCCATGTGTGTGGTATGGCGATGTAATCGGCATCGCTGATATCAAGTTGCGAGGCGTGATAGAAACGCCAGTCGCTGTTGATGTTGTATGTGGTGCGGTCTGGCGCAGATGCGCTACCAGATACTACCGAGATAAAAAATAGAAATGGTAT
Source organism: Alistipes sp. (assembly GCA_045633525.1). Classification (GTDB taxonomy): domain Bacteria; phylum Bacteroidota; class Bacteroidia; order Bacteroidales; family Rikenellaceae; genus Alistipes. The sequence continues at coordinate 22,830 of JAZQYM010000011.1, forward strand.
AAGTAAAAATCGATATTGCATAGTTTACACTTTTTGTCGGCACAAATATACAAATAAAGAAAAAAAGTTCGTATCTTCGTGCGAAATATTTATATGTTTGAAAGGGTTTATAGTTTAAGGGGGGGGCTATAAATTAGGTCGAGGCTATTTTGAGGGTTATTTCGGATAGATACTTTATCTATTATGAGGGCGCTAAGCGGGCACCGTAACTGAGTAAAGATAAAGAAGATACCTAAATAAACTCAAAAGCGACCGAAATGTAAAATGCCCAAATACCAATGAAAACTAAACTTAATTTACTAATTTATAGAACATTCCCGAAATAATTACAAAATGGTCATAGATATTTTACTCTTAATTGTTGCGTGTTTGTCGTTGGTGTATGGCTGGCGTAAGGGTGCTATTGTGCTGTTTTTGCAGTTGGTGGGCATCTATTTGGCTACGCTTATTGCCACGGACCATGCCGACAGCGTGGGTTCGATGCTCACCAATGACCCTGGTATGTCCTACTTGTTTGGCTATGTAGTGATAATAGTCGTAGTCTGGATATTCGTTTGGATGATAGCACCACTCTTTCGCAAGGTTCTCTTTTTCGACTTCTTACGTAAGTGCGACTCGCTCCTTGGAATGCTCTTCTCGTTTGTCTCTACGCTGGTGATAGTATCGGTGTCGCTATCGTTGTTCTCGACTGCAAACTTGGGTAATATCCGCGCCGAGAAGGTCTTGGAACTTGGTAGCTCGGGTCTTACCCCAGAGCAGATTAAGGAGTATGCCGAAATGATAGAGCGTAAGGATGAGAGCTTGCGAGATTATTTCGAGCCTAAATATATTGATTTTGAGACTCTTGAGGAGTCAAGGTTGTTTTATCCACTTGCCGATTTTGGTGCCGATTTATGTCCTGGTTTGGAGGATGTGCAGTATCAGATGGTGGAGTGGGCATTAAATATGGCAGCTAAGTATGACAGAGAATAGTAGCGCACAGCAGCGCATCGAGGGCATTGTGATAAGCTCTACGGGTAGTTGGTACGAGGTGAGCACCGCGAGTGGTATGCTCACGTGTCGTATTCGTGGTCGTCTGCGCTTGAAGGGTATTCGTTCCACAAACCCCGTTGTTGTGGGCGATAGAGTTATGGTCGAACCTGATGGCGATAGCAGTGCCATTGTGGAGATTTTGCCACGCCATAACTATGTTATCCGTCGCGCTTCGAACCTCTCGAAGGAGTCGCATATCATAGCGGCAAACATTGATAGGGCGTTGCTTATCGTAACGCTTCATTCGCCTACAACGGCGCGCGAGTTCGTCGATCGCTTCCTTGTAACCTGCGAGGCATATCGTGTGCCAGTGACCATTGTATTGGGCAAGGCAGATATGCTCGTTGGTGAGTATGAGGCTGAGGCAGAGGAGTTTGAGGCGATATATGGCGATGCAGGCTACGATATTATCCGCCTATCATCCACTACGGGTGCTGGTATAGAACAGATACGCGAACTCTTAAAGGATCGCACGACGCTTGTAGCGGGTAATTCGGGCGTGGGTAAGTCAACGCTTGTGAGCTACATCGATCCAACGCTTGATATTCGTACTGGCGAGATATCGGAGAGTCACCACAAGGGTAAGCATACCACAACATTCTCGACAATGTATCCTATCGAGGGTGGCTATATTATTGATACTCCTGGAATTAAGGGCTTCGGTTTGATTGATATCGAGGGTAGAGAGCTATGTAGGTACTTCCCCGAGATGATGCGTCTTGCGCCAGATTGCCGTTTCTACAACTGTACCCACACTCATGAGCCTGGCTGTGCTGTGCGAGAGGCTGTGGAGCAGGGCTTTGTGGCATGGTCGAGATATGAGAGTTACCTAAAAATATTAGATGAAGATGACAAATATCGCAAGTAGGTTACGCACCGAGGAGCATAGCGAGGAGTGGCTTCGCGAGCGACTTGATTATATGACACGATTTATTACGGAAGAGCGCCGTGATGTGTTGCAACGCACTGTGGCTCAGCGTACTCACTATATGCGTATCCTTACCGAAAATATGTTCCATCCGCAGAATGCAAGTGCCATTATGCGTCACTGTGAGGCGTTCGGTATTCAGCAGATACACACGGTAGAGGATAGGTGTAAGTTCGACCCCTCGGTAAATATTGTGCGCGGCACGCAGAAGTGGGTCGATGTGGAGCACCATGAGACTACGGCAGAGGCACTTAAGGCACTTAAGAGTGAGGGTTATCGCATCGTTGCTACTACGCCTCACCGTTGCAGTGCTACGCCCGAGACCTTCGATGTTACAAAGGGCAAGTTTGCCTTGGTCTTTGGTACCGAGCACGCTGGAATCTCGGACGAGGTTATCGAGGCTGCAGACGACTTCTTGATGATACCTATGTGCGGTATGGTAGAGAGTCTAAATGTCTCTGCCTCAGCTGCTATTTTGATATATATGCTCTCGGAGCGCATTCGTCAGAGTGTCGATGGTTGGCAACTAACCGATGCTGAGCAGTTGAAGCTCCTTACTCGCTGGACAATGTCGTCGGTGCGCGATTATGAGGGAATCTTGCGTCGTGCTACGCAGAGTGGTGATCTTAAAGTAGAATATTAGTTATGATACTTCGTAAGCAATTTTTGGAGCATATCGGTCAGACCTCTCCATCGCCAATGATGGTAGAGGTTGCTCGTGCCGAGGGCTCATTCTTCTATACGCCTGAGGGCAAGCGATACTTCGACCTTGTGGCAGGTGTCTCGGTAAGCAATGTGGGACACGCAAATCCCGATGTGGTGCTGGCTGTGCAGAAGCAAGCGGCTGACTATATGCATGTTATGGTCTATGGCGAGATGGTCGAGCGCCCACAGGTGGAGTATGCGCACCAAATCGCGCAGCTGTTGCCAGGTGAGTTGGATTGTGTCTATTTTGTAAACTCTGGTGCTGAGGCCATTGAGGTGGCGCTAAAGCTTGTGAAGCGATATACTGGTCGCACGGAGCTTATCTCGATGCGCCGAGCTTATCACGGCTCTACACATGGTGCTATGTCGATGATGGGAACACCCGAGGGCGAGGAGTGGAAGGCGGAGTTTAGACCTCTTTTGCCCGATGTTAAGTCTATAAATTTCAATTCGTTCGAGGATTTACAGCAGATAACTACTCGCACGGCAGGTGTGCTCTGCGAGGTAGTGCAGGGTGAGGCTGGTGTGCGTCTTCCAAATCCTCAGTGGCTTAAGGCTCTGCGCGAGCGTTGCACCGAGGTGGGAGCGTTGCTAATTTTTGATGAGATTCAGACGGGTATGGGTCGTACGGGCGCGATGTTTGCTTCGGCAAAGTATGGTATTACGCCCGACGTGGTCTGCCTTGCTAAGGCGTTTGGTGGCGGTATGCCTTTGGGTGGCGTAGCGGCTAAGAGAGAGGTGCTAAATGCCTTTACGCATAACCCTTGCTTGGGTCATATTACAACCTTTGGTGGTCACCCTGTTTGTTGTGCTGCGGGTCTTGCTGCACTCAGATATATGCTTGATAACAAGGTTGTTGATAGCGTGGAGAAGAAGGGTGAACTCTTCGAGCAGCGTCTTAAGGATCACGCAAAGGTCTTGGAGATTCGTCGCTCAGGACTACTCCTTGCGGTGGAGTTGGGCAAGTCGGAGTATCTCTACCGCCTAATGGAGATCTTCAAGGAGGATGGTATTATGAGTGACTGGTTTCTATATTGCGATACCGCCTTTAGAATTTCACCTCCGCTAACAATCACCGAGCAGGAGATCGAAGAGTGTTCGGCGATTATCCGTCGCTCGTTAGATAGACTATAAAAAAAATTAGGGCTGCCGATTTGGTTGCCCTAATTTGTTATAGTCTCTTACGCAGCTATAGGCTTAGTAGTCCCGTAGTTGAGCGTGGCGCGCTCTTCTTTGAGGCGTCGAAACCGCTTGTTGAGGCTGAGGCGAAGTACTCCTCAGCTGGTGCGCAGTTCTCTCGCTTAAATGTGGTATCCTTAGATGCCCACATCTTTGTGAAGTTGCCATCCTTGTCCTCAGCAACACCGAAGAAGGTGTATGCAGTATCGAACTCAAAGACGTAGTATGATGTCAATTCTTCCGCCTCGCCATCTGCAAGCAGACCCTCGATAAGCTGCTCATATATATAATATGGATAGTCAAGAGCGTACATATAGCTGAAGTAGAAGGCTACAGCGTTCTGGTCTACGGTAGCTGTTATAGGTGCTACAACATAGCCCGAGTATGCCTCGTAGTCTGGGTTTAGCTTCGCAAGCTCAGAGCCGTCGTAGTAGTTGCCAACTGATAGCTCAAAGTCGAGATCAGCATACTCTACCTCCTTAGTGGTGAACTTAAGACGGCTAAGACCTGTGGTTGGAGAGCCTGCCTGAGCACCGAATACCAACAACTCATACTCGGTAGATGGTGTAAGTCCTGTTGCAGTGTCGCTGCTTGTGCCAGAGGCGTACTGAACACTGAAGTTTGTAAGGATGTACTCCATAATCTCAACGTCAGTATTGTTCTCGAAGCGGTCGCCAGCAACGAGGGTTGCTACGTAAGTATCATCGTTTGTAGTCTCGACCTTTACAGTAGCCTTACGAGGGTGAATCTCTGGTACAGATAGTGTAAATAGGTTCTCTGAAGCCTTAACATTGCCAGTTTTGAAATTGTAGAACTCTGGTGTAGTGTTCAACAACGCTTCGCCATCCATACCGAACGCCCAGAGGATAAACTCGGTGTTGGCATCGAGCTCGACCTCCAAGTGCTGAGGACCACGGAACGCCAACTCGTTAAAGATGAAGTGTAGACCCTCCTCGGTAGTATCGAAGAATGATGAGTAGTATGCCTTCTCGCTCTCCCAAGTGCTCTCGCAGTGGTCGCGCAACTCCTCAGGAGTAGCACCCGCTACATCCTTCGCCCAGAATACACCATAATAGTAGTAACCATCGTAGCCCTGAGGTGCGATGTCGATAGTTACGTTAGGACCGTCAACCTCCACGTTGAAGTCGAAGTGTAGGGTATAGTCGTTAACAGAAGTTGTAGTGATCTTAAGGCGTGAAATCTCGGTTAGAGGCTTCAAGTTCTCCTTGTCAAAACCGTATGCGTATGCAACGTATGTTGTGCCAGGGGTTACGCCAGTGAACTGATGACCCAACAAATCGCCAGAGTACATAAAGGCTGCGGCACCAGTAGATGCGTCGCCACCAAAGGCTGCGCCAAAGCTCTCAAAAATCTCCATATCGCTTGCCCACAACGCCTCGTCGCTGTACATAAGCTCGCCGTCGTTCTCCTCGAAGTACTTGCCAGTGCCGAGGATGAAGATGTATGGCATATTCTTATCCTGAGGGATAACATCCATTGTGATGGTTGTAGCGCCCACCTTTACAGTCTCAAGCTTGATAGAGTGCTCCTTACCTACTGCCTGCTTAACAGTGATTATAGGGTTAGGATATACACCAGGGCAGATAACCTCGATGCGACACTTGCGCTCCTTAGTCTCGTAGCTCGCATCTACCGTGAAAGAGATAGTGCCTGGGAGCGATGTATCTACGTTACGCACCCAGTTCTTCTCGGCAGTAGCCGTAATCTCGGCACCAGAAGCAACTCCTTTAAGGGTGTATGCAATCTCGAAAGTGCCACCGTCAGCAGTAGCCTCCACCACGCTCTTGTCGAACTCGAGAGAGGCGTTTGTGGTTGCTGGCTCATCGCCCTTACACCCTGCAAAGAGTGTAAGGGTAAGAGCAGAACATAGAATTAACCATATATTTTTCATAGTCGCTGTCATGTTTTGTTAGACATCGTATATGACTTTGGAGTTAAGCTTTTGGAGAACCTGCAACGGCACCTGTGTAGCTACCAGTAAGGTTGCGGTCGTCGGTAAGAGTTACATCGAACGAAATCTCGTAGGTCTGTGTAGCCTCAAGGTATGTTACATTCAAAGTTGCAGCTTTGAAAGCCTTAGAGTTGCCATTGAACTTGCTGTAGTTACCGTCGATGTATGTTGGAGTAGAGGCATTAAGACCGTAAACACCTGTAGGGAGGTAGTTAACTGATGAATCGCCACAACGAAGGTCGAGCTCCAAGTTGTACTCGCCGCTCTCGTCAGAGATAACAAGCTGCCAGTTGTCGCTATACCAGTGCTTTGCAGTCACAGTTGTCCAGTTGATAGTGTCTGGCACATCCTCAGCATCAACGATCTCCATACCGTCAACCTTGCCAACGTATGCGAATGCGAATGTACGGCCATCCTCAATCTTGAATGAGATGTTGAATGTGTAGGTCTTTGCAGACATATCTACAGTTACATTTGCTGAAGCCTCAGCTGGAGAGTACTGACCCTCGCCAGCAACGTAAAGTGTTGTGCCATCGGCATTTAGTCTGCGACCATCGTTTGTACCAGCTGTTGAGTATGTACCAGCAGGAAGGTAAGGCATTGCAGGGCAGAATGCATCGAGGATAAGACGATACTTCTCTACACCCTCAACGCTCTGTGTGAAGGTCATATACCAGTTTGTGTTGTCCTCGAATGAGCGTGCTGTTGCAACATCCAACATTACGCTTACAATCTCAGAAGACTGCTTCAATGAGATGCCATCAACAGCGTCGTTGAACTGAAGCTCGATCTCGTAGCCATTCTCCAACTTACCGTAGAAGGTCATCATATACTTCTGGTTAGCCCAGTCGATATCTACGTTAAGAGTACCTTTAGCAAACTTGTACTGAGTAGCATCGCCTGCAACAACAAAGTATGAAGTAGCGCTGTCGAACTGACCCGCTTCAGCTGCCAATGAACTTGCTGAAAGCTCCTCGTCAGATGTGTTGATAGTGTAGCTGTTCTTAGCAAGATACTTAGCCTCGTAAGCATTTGCTACATAGAATACTGCGGTGTTGCCCTCTGCATCAGAAAGTGTCAACGCCCAGTTCTTACCCTCGTCGTTAGTAGTTGCAGATGCGTTAGTGCATGTAGTCGCGATAGTAACCTTATCTACAACTGGCATATTGTCTACATCACCAGTGTAGTGTGCAACCATGTGACGACCATCCTTAAGATATAGATCCATCTCGAATGTGTAAGCCTTAGTCTCTGGATCGATAGTAACAACTGCAGCACCGCTCTTTAGCTGTACGCCATTGTCGTAACCGTATGTAGAGTAGCGCATAGAGTTAAGGCAAGGCCACTCTGTAGACTCCTTAACCTCGTAAGTGCCAGCTGGAAGGTAATCCTTATCTGGGTCGCCGTAGAAGTCAAGGCACAAAGTCTTGTCGTTGTATGCGAAGTTATCAGCCTCGTTAGCATCCTCGTAAGAGAACATTAGGTAGTAGTTAGAGCCATACTTTGAACCTCTAACGCGAGTGTAGTTGTGCTCTACAACATTTGCAGGATCATCCTTAGTTGTGAAGGTAAGATCGCGTACAACGGTGTTGTTCTCAGCATCTGCAGCAGCAACAACTAAGCGATACTCCTTAACATTCTCCAAGTTTGTAACCTCTACAGCCTCCTTAGAAGCAAGGTTCAACTCCTCACCATTGAGGAATACGTATGAAGCCTCAGGTGTCTCCTTCGATGCGTACATTACAAGGTATGCAGCGCGCTCAGCACCTGTAATGGTGTAGCGGAAGTTAATTGAGTCGTGAGCAACATTTACAAGCTCCATCTCTACATTCAATGCACCAGCCTCAGCTGTTGTTACATAGAGAGTGTTTGAGCCAGCCTTGTTTGAGCCATTCTTAGCTGCAGCAACAACCTTATACTCTGTCTCTGCAGTAAGACCTGTAGCAGTAACCTCTGCTACGCCACCCTTAAGGGCAACAGCAGTTCCGCTCTCAAGGATAGTGTCGAGTGATGGACTTGTCTCCTCGTCGCCGAGTACCATATAGCAAGCCTCGGTAGCATTAGTGGTTGTAACCTTGAAAGTTACGCTGGTAGCTGTCACAGAGACCTTCTCAAGAGCTACGGTAGGCTGTGTGGTACTATCCTCACTCTGAAACAAATTCTCACAACCCATAAAGCAAAGGGCTGATAGAAGCAAAAAAGCAAACTTTTTCATAATTTTAGGTATTTTGTTAGTTATATATTTGCAAAACAATTACTTACGTGTGAGAACGATATCTGATAGACCATAACCCTGAGCCATCCAAGCAAGATCCTCGAAGTTGTAGCCCAACGATGGGTAATGGCCTGCCAATGGTGATGAGATAGTAAGGGTGTTGCCATCCTCTGATAGTGTTACATTAAGAGTTGTCTCCAAATTAAACTCTCCGCTATCAGCATTTGCGCTAAGTATGTAGCTCTGACCGAAGAACTGCCAGCCTACAACTGAGTAGCGTGCGTGACCGTCGATAGTGATTACATCACCCTCAGCGATATCAATAACCCACTTAGGACCCCACTTAAGCTCTGGCTCCTCAATCTCGTAGCTGATAAGGTCGGTAACGCTGTAGTATGCTACATTGCACCAGCCGTTAACCAAGGCAAGAAGCTGGTTGTTGTCGCGATAGTTGTAGTCGTAGTCATCAACACCAGTAACGATGTTTACTGTAAAGGTGTTCTCTGCAGGCTCGTTAAAGCCATCGTAAATGGTCTGAACACCAGTCCACTCACCAAGAAGACTCTCGAACAATGGGGACTCAACGCGCTCAAACTGCTCAACAGCAGCTGTAGTCTGCGTTGCAGAGGTCTGCATACGGTGACCATCCTTGTCGATAACCATAAGTAGGGCTGTGTATGAGGTCTCAGGCTTAAGACCCTTCTGTGCTATTGTCTGTTCGCCAGCCTTCTTTGTACCTACGTTCATTGCGTGGTAAGACATATAGGCATTTACATCCTCTAAACCTGCAAGCATAGCCTCTACTTTTGCCGTCTCCTCGAAGTAGTAGTAATAGCAATCAACATTAGATGTAGGTGTGCACTTAACGGTCATCTCGTATGCGTCAATACCATCGAAAGCGATCTCTACGTTCTCGGGTGATACATAGTGTGAAGGTGTGCGGAACTCTGTGGTGTAGATATCCTCTGGCATAAGGTCGTCCTCAGTCCAGTAGAATGAGAAGATAACGAAGTCTGTGTCGGCGCGGTAGCCAGCGTTGCTAACGAACTCCTCTGTATCACCCCAGAAGAGCATCTGCTCGCATACAGCCTCGTATGTGTCGCCAGTCATCTCAGCGTAGTTGCGAAGCGCTGTGTCGAACTCTGCCTTAATTTCGTTGATATCGGCAGTCTCGAAGCGAGCTTTAGACATAACATCGCAATAGTAGAATGCATTCTTGTCGTGAGGATGTATACTATATATAACTTGGTACTCGGTGAGACGGTTTGGGTCTACAGAGATAACGATGCCAGTCTCATCAACAGGAGGTGTAGGTGGCACATCAGGCTTCTGAGGGTTGTTTGTAGTGTCAGTCTCGCAGCTCGCAAAAGCAGCCAAAGTAAGGAGTGAAAGTAGAAGTCGTTTCATAGTATTAGTGTGTTTTAGTTTGATATTCGCCTCAATCGTTACACAAAAATAATATAACGAAATGTTTTTTTGTGCAAAAAATATGTTATTTTATTGCTACATTTCAAAAAAATAGTATTACATTTGTATAACATTTTTACTTAAATGGCTAATAATATGATATTTAACCGTGCAACGAAAAATTACATAGCAAAACAACGTATAGTTGCCATTATCGCACTTTTTTTAGTTTGCGTGGTGCAAGATATTGGGGCTCAGCAGTTCAGTTCTCGCAAGCAGCAGCAAGATTTCGAGATGTTTAGCAACTTGCGCAATGCAAATCGTGATTCGGCACACATATATGCCGAGCGTTTTATATCGGATTTGGATACCACGATAATAAATCTCGATGTGGCTATGGTGTACGACTTTATGTCGGAGTATGCCGAGGGTCATTTGCATCAATATCGCAAGGCGCTGGAGTATCGTTTGCAGTCGGCGCGCATATATGAGAGCTTGGGCGAAAAGGCCTGTCTAACGCGCACCAATGCTCTGTTGGGTCGCATCTATCTTCGCAACGATAACTATCACGATGCCTTTAGTCGTAGTATTGCAGCGCTCCGTGAGGCGGAGGTGTCGGGTGATACAACCTCTATGCGTGAGGCCTATCTTGTGTTGGAGCGTGTTACATACTTCTATCACAAGGATTTAGATGCGGCACTGGAGTATAATAGCCGTGTAGCCAATAGCTATAGCAATCGCGAGCAGGCTCATCAGGCAGTGCGCGCTATGAACAACCGCTTTAACTATCAGCTATCGTACGAGGAACTTTCGGATATTACGCAGCGCTCGGAGGAACTTTGTAAGGAGTATGGTTTCAACGACTTGTTGATAAATGTCTATCTCAATGCCTCGATGTTGGCGCTATCGTATGAGGATATCGAGGGTGCGGCGGAGTATTTGGAGTGTGCTCGACCTCTCCTTAGCAACTTCAAAGAGGAGGGTTACTTCTACTCTGCCTCAGCATTTTACCACCTAAACCTCAATGATTACAATCGCGCCATTGCCGATATCACTCGCTCAGTGGAGTTGCTTGGTGAGGGTGATTTCGACTCTAAAAACGTCCACTCCTACTTCCTTCTGCAGGATATATATCGTAGCAAGGGTCGTTACAAGGAGGCATACGAGGCTCTGATGCTCTTTGCCGAGATTTATACGCGCCAGCATAATAACGAGAATATCGTTGAACTTTCGTCGCTAATCAACGAACTTGAGATTGAGCGCGCCGAGCAGCTTCACCGTGAGCAGCAGAAGGCGTACGAGCAGGAGCGTGTGCACCACCGTATGATGATGCGTATCTATATCGCGGGTATGGTGCTTATGGTTGTTGTGGCGATGCTCTTCCTTTCGCGCTATCGTCTTCAGCGCAAGAATCAGCGACTTCTTAATGCTAAGGCTGAGCAGGAACTAAATTACAAAAGCGAAATAATTAAGATTCAGCGACTTCAGCAGTTCGAGGAGCAGAAGAATAGAGATGCTATCCTCGAAGAACTTAATAGCGTGGTTAACTCAACGGATATCCGCGAGATGCGTAACGAGCTAAGGCGCATCATTCGTCATCTTCAGCAGGGTGATGCTTCGGGTGGTGACTGGGCAGAGGTGGAGATGACGCTCCTTAGTAACGACACCTTCTTTGATAACCTCCTCAAGGAGTTTCCGAACCTTACGAAGAACGAACGCAAGCTTTGTACTTTCATTCACATGAACCTGTCTACCAAGGAGATCGCAAAGATTACGCATCAGAGTACAGGAAGTATCAATGTTGCTCGCTCACGCCTTCGCCAGAAGTTCGGACTTACCGATAGTGATACCTCTCTTATCGCTTTTCTCGATAGGTTTAAGACTCCGCAGGATTAGCATATAAAGGGAAAAGTGAAAACGAGAAATAGAAGAAGTATGGTATGCTTCGCATAAGTTTTATGAAATATGCGTTGCAGATACCATACTTTTAGCTTTTTTTCGTATCTTTGTACGAATATTCGCGAACAAATCGCTTGCACTACATTATGAAGGAGAAACTTTTTGGATTTGACAAGCAGAAGACCACCGTGCGTACGGAGATTATGGCGGGCTTGACAACCTTCCTTACAATGGCCTATATCTTGGCAGTTAACCCAGACATTCTGTCAGACACAGGTATGGATAAGGGTGCGCTTTTTACCACTACGGTGCTCATGTCGGCACTGCCAACAATCTTTATGGCGTTGTATGCAAAACAGCCATTAGCCCTTGCTCCAGGTATGGGTCTTAATGCCTTCTTTGCCTATACGATATGTGATATTATGGACTACTCGTGGCAGTTTGCCCTAACAGCGGTATTCTTTGAGGGCTTGGTATTTATGCTTCTTACGGTAACCAATCTGCGTGAGAAGATTGTAGAAGTAATCCCCAACTCGTTGAAGAATGCTATTGGTGCTGGTATCGGTCTCTACATCGCCTTTATCGGTCTTAAGAATGGTGGTGTGATTGTTAACAACGAGGAGACTTTGGTGTCGTTGAGCGAGCCTACATATACTATGGGCTTGAGCATTATAGGTATTATTATAACCTCAGTATTGCTTGTTAAGCGTGTTAAGGGAGCTTTGCTATTTGGTATTTTGGCAACAACACTTATTGGCATTCCTATGGGTGTAACCAATATGAATGGTGTTGCGAGTCTGCCACCATCTGTTGAGCCAATCTTTATGCAGTTTACTTGGAATAGCGTGCTTACTAAGGATATGGCTATCATCGTGTTTACGCTACTATTTGTAGACTTGTTTGACTGTATCGGTACGGTGATTGGTGTCTCGCAGCAGGCGAACATGCTCGATAAGAATGGCAAGATTCCTGCGCTTAAGAAGATCTTTATGGTGGACTCTATCTCTACTACTGCGGGTGCGATGATGGGTACAAGTACCGTTGCAGTCTATGTTGAGAGTGCTGCTGGTGTTAATGAGGGTGGCCGAAGTGGTTTGACGGCCTTTGTAACGGGTATATGCTTCCTTGTTGCGTTGTTCTTTTCGCCTGTCTTCTTGGCAATTCCGCCATCAGCAACCACTCCAGTCTTGGTGTTGGTTGGTTTGATGATGATGAGCTCGGTGCTTAAAATAGACTTTAAAGACTACTCAGAGGCTATTCCAGCATTTATCTGCATACTTCTTATGCCTTTGACTTACAGTATTTCGGATGGTATCGTATTGGGTCATTTGAGCTATGTTCTTATCAATGTTCTCAGCGGTAAGCACGAGAAGTTGACGGTTGGAATGTATGTCTTGGCGGCAATATTTGTGCTTAAATTTTTTGTGTAGCATAGTATGAGTGTATGAAGCAGTATGTTGAAATAAGTGTCGTGTGTCAGAGCGAGGATATGTCAGATATCCTGACTGCCTACCTTGCCGACTTTCCATTTGAGAGCTTCGATACGGAGGCTACGGATGAGGGTGTTGTTTTAAAGGCATATATCCTTGCAGAGGGCTGGGCGGAGTGTCGCGAGGAGGCGCTCGGTGTAGTATCGGAGTATGGTAAGTTGCTCGGTGAAGAGATTATTGAGGATGAGAACTGGAATGCCCAGTGGGAGAGTACTGGTTTTGAGCGTGTTGAGATAGATGATATTATGGTTATCCGCGCACCTCATCACGAGCCCTCTGCTGAGGGCATTATCGATATAGTTGTTGCTCCTCAGATGTCTTTTGGTTCGGGTCATCACCAGACTACACGCCTTATGTGTCGCCTTATCCACGCCATAAAGCCTGAGGGTAGGGTGTTGGATGTGGGTTGTGGCACGGGTGTGCTCTCATTGGCGGCATTACGCTGTGGTGCTGAGAGTGCCGATGCTATCGATATCGATATTTGGTCGGTGGAGAGCGCTAAGGAGTCGGCACGTTTGAATGGCTTGGATGGGCGCATCGAGGTTATCCACGGCACGGTGGAGAGTATTGCGGGCAAGAGCTATAATCTTGTTGTGGCGAATATCAATAGAAACATTATCCTTGCCGATATCGCGCAGTATGTTGTGGCTATAGAGCAGGGAGGCTCTCTTTTGTTGAGCGGTTTCCTTGCCGAGGATGTTGAGGATATTACAAATGCAGCTATGGCATTGGGCTTAACTCCCGTGGAGTGCCTATCTGAGGATGAGTGGCGTGCATTGAAGCTTGTTAAATAACGAATATATGTAGTATGCTATCCAATGCCGATATAGATATAATGGCTACTGAGGAGTTTCGCCAGTGTGTACTGCGCAATATTGAGCGAGACCCCGTGGTGGTGGCGTTGGATAAGCGTGTGGAGAATGCCTCGTTGGTTGCTACGCAGGTGAAGTACTTGCAGCGTGCCAAGCATAAGTTGCCACGCCTCTATAGCGCGGGTTGCATCATTCCACCTCGTGCCTTTGAGCAGTCGTCGAGCGAGGATAGTGCTGGTGTTAAGGCTATTAGTGGTGGCAGTCTCCTTGATTTGACCTGCGGACTTGGTATCGATACGATGAGCTTTGCCGAGCGCTTTGATAGGGTGGTTGCTCTCGAGCGCGATGAGGTCTTGGCGCGTGTTGTGAGGTATAATTTAGGGCTGCTCGGTATTAAGAATGTTGAGGTGGTGACGACCACAGCCGAGGAGTATTTGAGCAGTTGTGAGGAGCACTTTGACTGGGTTTTTGTGGACCCTGACCGTCGCTCTGCCGAGGGCAAGAAGATGGTGCGTATGGAGGATTGTTCGCCTAATGTGTTGGAACAGGTGCCTAATATTGAGAGGGTTGCCAATCGTTTGGGTGTTAAGTTGTCCCCTTTGTTCGATGTTGAGGAGGCGCGTAGGCTCTTCCCTTGTTCCGAGGTTGAGGTGGTCTCGATTGCTGGTGAGTGCAAGGAGCTCAATATATATACTAAGGCGGCGAAGCAGGTGTTGCGCATTGTTATTGCTGGCGTTGGCGTCTGGGAGTATGATTTCGATGCTACAACGGCACAACATACGACAGCTCTGCTCGATATTGATAGTGCTAAATATTTGATAATCCCAGATGTAGCGATGCAGAAGGGGCGTGTGGCGGTGGCAGAGTTTAGTCCCTATGCACAGATTTGGAGCAATAATGGTTATGCCTTTGCAAGTGCTCTGCCTGAGTGGCAGATACCTGCTAAGGTCTACGAGATAGAGCGCATTGAGCGCTACAACCCCAAGCAACTTAAAAAGGAGTTTAAGGGTGTGGGTGTTGAGATTCTTAAGCGCGATACACAGCTTAGTATCGAGGCGGTGCGAAAGGTTACGTCGATGCGTGCTGGCTCGGAGCGTATGATGGCGATAACCGCCATAGGCTCTGATATTTGGGTGATACATATAAAGAGATAGGAATGGATTCATTGGGTCACATAGAGGAGTTTATAGATGATAATCAGCCTATTAGGGCGGTTGTTATTGGCTCGGGTAATGTTGCTGAGGCCTTTGCTCGCACCCTTGCCGATATGCCTGATGTGGAGCTTCGACAGGTTATGGCGCGCAATGCCGAGCGATGCAAGGCGGTGGCAGCGATAGGTCGCTGTAGCTGGAGTACCAACCCTATGCAGTTGGCAGAAGCAGATATCTATATTATCTCGGTGAGCGATAGGGCAGTTGAGGGCGTGGCGTGTGGCTACAACTTCTCCGAGGAGGCTATCGTGGTGCATACGGCGGGTAGTGTTGCGATGAGTGCTATCCCTCGTCCTGAGAGGCGAGGTATATTGTACCCATTCCAGAGTTTTAGCGCCGGCAGGGGGATTACACTGAAAGATGTTCCACTCTTTGTTGAGGCTGATAATGAGGCTGTTGCTGAGTTTTTGACACAGTTTGCACACCGTATAAGTTCGCGTGTGGAGTATGCCGATAGTGCGCGCCGTAAGCAGATTCATCTTGCCGGGGTCTTTGTGAATAATTTTACAAACCACCTCTATGGTATTGCCACCGATATCCTCGCTAAGGAGGGGCTTTCGTTTGACCTGCTGCGCCCAATTATTGCGGAGACGGCAAATAAGGCAATCGACTCTGGCAATCCCTCAGCCGTGCAGACGGGTCCCGCTATTAGAGGGGATAGAACTATTACCGCAAAGCATTTAGATCTCTTGGAGAATGATGTCTCTAAGAGACAGATTTATAAAGATATAACAGAAAGTATATGGGAAACTTCAAAGAAGATATAGCTCGCGTTGAGGCGATAGTCTTGGATGTCGATGGCGTTATGACCGACGGAGGTATAATACCTACTCCCGAGGGCGATTTTATTCGCCGTTACAATGCAAAAGATGGCTATGCCATCGCCTCTGCTATCCGCGAGGGTCTTAAGATTTGCATTATCTCTGGCGGTCGCGGTCGTATGCTCGAAAACCGTTTGCAGATGCTTGGCGTTACCCGCTACTATCTAAATTGTATGGATAAGGTTGCTGCTATCCACGAGTTTGTTGCCGACTACAATATTGATTTAGAGAATGTTATCTATATGGGTGACGATATTCCAGACCTTGAGTGTATGCGCCTTGTAGGTGTTCCTGTATGCCCTGCCGATGCTGCTATGGAGGTTGTCGAGGCCTCTCGTTATATCTCTGAGTTTAACGGTGGCCACGGTGCTGTCCGAGATATTGTTGAGCAGGTTATGCGTGCAAAGGGTATTTGGGCGAAGAATCTTAAGGGAGTCTTGGGAGCATCCTCAAAATAGCTTAACAATCCAATTAATCGCAAAGTTCAGGTCTCAGTTTTCACTTTTGTGCGGATAGGGTATATCTGTTCTCGGTTGTTTTTCTGCCGTTCGTCTATGTAATATGTCCGTTCGGCGATAAAGGGTGCGAAAAATTGAGGAATTTCGTGCGTTATTACTATTTTTGTATACTCTCAAAGATATTTATTTACAAATATATAGAACAATGAAAAAGTTTTGGAATTTGATGCTTGTAGCGTTTATTGCATTGGGCGCTGTAGCGTGTGAGGATGGTCTATCAAATGAGCCATCTTCTAAGAATGAGAGCTTCTCATTTGAGGCGGAGATCGACAACACACGTGTTGATGTTGTTGCTGATGGTGAGAATTGGAATGCCGTGTGGACTGGTGATGACCAGCTTCGTGTGGTTGCTGACGGCAAGGAGTTTATCTTCTCTAACACTCCAGAGGCGTTGAGCACATTTACATCTACTGAGGCTGGTGTTAATAGCGTTGCTTCAGCAAGCAACATTCAGATCTCTTCATGGCATGGTCATAAGGATAATGTTGTGGATAGCGATGAGGGTAAGGGTGGTCTTCGTCTTGAGACCTCTTACACTGCCTTCCCAGCAGATCGCAAGGTGACACTTGGTGTTGAGAGTTCATTCTTCCGTTTGTCATCTGACAGCGATGTTCAGATTGAGGCTACAGATATGATTTTTGCGGGTGTAGGTAGCTCAAATGGCTATACTACAACTGTTACTCTTGCTGCTGGCTCAGATATTTGGGTGCCATTCTATGCTGATGGTGCATCTGAGGTTAACATTGCTGTTAGCATCGACGGTAAGGTTGTAAAGAGTTTTGAGTCTCTTGCTGTTGAGGTTGGTGGTATCTACGAGCTTGGTGCATTCGAGGCAGAGCCTACATTGGTATATCTAAACCCAGGTGTTTGGAATGTTGACGGTGCTTGGTTTGCAGCATACTTCTTCAACGACGAGGGGGCAAACAGTGCTGTGGCTATGACAGATGCTGATGGCGATGCTATCTTCGAGTGCCGTGTTCCTGCAAATATGAAGAGTATGATCTTCTGCCGTATGAACCCTGATTATGAGGAGTTTGCTTGGAATAGCGAGGCAGAGGCTAACCATGTTTGGAATCAGTCTGAGGACTTGTTTATCGGTGCTGAGCCTGAGAACTACTACTACATCCTTGATTGGGCTGTTGGTGTTTGGGGCAACAAGGATGGTTATGTAGCTCCTAAGGCATCTATGGGTGTTGTTGGTTCTTTCCAGAATTGGGATGTCACTAGCCCTGTCGCTATGGATTACGCTGAGGATGGTTGGCTTGTAGCTCGTGGTATTGAGCTCCTCAAGGGCGATGCCTTTAAGTTTGTTGAGGGCAAAACTTGGGATGAGCCTAACTATGGTTACGAGGGTGGCAAGCTAAATGCTGAGCTTGATAAGGAGTATACGCTTGTATTGTCGGGCGAGGATATCATCTCTACAGCATCGGGTAAGTTCGATATCTACTTCAACACTGCAAACAAACACTTCAAATATATCTGTGTTGAGGAGCTAACAGATCGCACTGTGGATATCACTATCGATAACCGTGCGGAGTGGAATCCTCTCTATATTCACCTATCACACAATGGTGAGGCTATCACTGCTGAGGAGGGTGCTCTTATTGAGGGTACTACATATCCAGTGAGCATAGAGTATATCGGTGAGACTCTATCTTACTACTTCACAACTACAGATAAGAGCACTGAGCCACAGGATATCGTTATCACTAAGGATGGCGCAACAGCTGTAGTGGCAGAGGATTCAAATGTTGTAATCCCTGGCGCAGCTTCAGAGTGGGCTCTCCTTGGTGTCTTCAGTGGCTGGGCAGATACTGCTATGCTTACTACAAATGTTGACAATCTGGTGGTTTTGCAGAATGTAACTCTTAATGCTGCAGATGGTTTCCTTGTACGCAAGCCATCTACAGATTGGACAGATAAGTATGGTGCTGGTGGTGTTAACTACATCAAGGCTAACCACTATATCGAGACTGCTAAGGAGGGTGCAGATATGTGTGTTGAGGCGACAGGCGTTTACGATGTCTACTTCGACTACGTTAGCCACAACCTATATGTTGTTGAGGCTGGTGCTGACTATACCACTGCTGTAAAGCAGACTGTAAGTGGTGAGGAGCCAAAGCAGGAGGAGCCAGAGGTTACCGATAAGGTTGTGTATCTCAAGCCAAGCAACAATTGGAAGGAGTCTGGTGCACGCTTTGCAATCTATGTATGGGGTGCTGCTCCAGGTGAGAAGTGGGTAAGTATGACCGACTGCGGTGATGGTACTTACCAGGCCTTCCTACCAGAGGGTTACGACTATGGTTGCAATATTATCTTCTGCCGTATGAACCCTAATACTTCAGCTAATAACTGGAATAATAAGTGGAATCAGACATCAGATCTTAAGACTCCAACCGACGGTAAGAATATGTACGCCGTAACTGAGGGTACTTGGGATAATGGTGGTGGTACTTGGTCAACTAAGTAATCTACTGCTACATATTTAATAGTTGCTCTGCTCGGTGCCTTGGTGCCGGGCAGAGACTTTTTTTGGCATACTCTATTTTGCTTAAAACACCCTACAAATAAGCCAATTACAATATCCGATGCTATGTCTATATGTCGTATAATATATAGGTAAGGGGTGTTATCCTTCGTTGAATTTGGCTTGTTCGTCGCGGATTATTAACCTTTCGTCGCGAAAGATTGTTATTTGTTGCGCGGTTTGTGCAATATTATTTATCTTTGTACAATACTGAAAATCTACAATCTAAAATTTCTATAATCTATGAAAAGAGAGTTTATTAATTCAAACTCAGCAAACTCTAACTACGAGGCACCAGCTGCTTACGTTGTAGAGGTATGTGTTGAGCGAGGCTTTGAGGTCTCAACAGGTGAGGGTATCGATGGTCCAACTTATGGTGAGGAGGACATTTGGTAATCAATGTTTAACCAAAAAAAAGAGCAAAAGAAAATGAAAAAGTTTTGGAATTTGATGCTTGCTGCGTTGGTTATCATTGGCGCTGCAGCTTGTACAGAGAATAATGAGAATGTTGAGAATGCTCAGGAGGCTGCTTTCTCATTCTATGCTGAGATTGTTAACGATACTCGTGCTACTATCGCTGACGAGGATGGTGACAAGACTTGGGAGACTAAGTGGGAGCTTGGTGACAAGCTTTACGTAAACGATACTTATGAGTTTGTTTGTACCGATGTTGAGAAGGGTCGTTTTACTTGCTATGACGATGCAGTTGCTGAGCTTGCAGGCACAGCTGTAACTATCACTACTGATGGCAAGCACCACTCTCTTGAGGGTAAGCGCGCATTCTACACAACAGCTACTGTTGAGAACTTCGGCGAGGGTAAAGTAGCGCTTCAGGCACTTACTTCATTCTTCCATTATACCTTTAATGGCACAGGTAATGTTACTTTCACCTTGACCGCTGATGCTTTCCGCACAGAGGAGGGTGTTGCTGTAAACGAGATTACTGTTTCTGGTAATGGTGAGCAGTTCGTTGCTTTCTGGCCTACAGGCGAGGAGGTAGCTTTGTCATACGCTGTTAATGGCGAGACTATGAAAACGACTACTAAGGTATTGGCTGCTGGTATGGTTTACAACCTTGGTACATTGGTTGCTTCAAACGCTTCTGAGTATGGTGTTGTAGGTTCATTCCAGGGCTGGGATGTTGCTGTTGGCAAACCTGTTAAGATGACATACGTTGCATCTGATTGGAATTGGGTAGTTGCTAAGAATGTTGAGCTTTACAAGTCTGATGAGTTCAAGGTTGTTAAGGGTAACTCTTGGGATGTTAACTTCGGTGGTAATGGCGCTACTTTGGTTGCTGAGCCAGGTAAGGTTAATACTCTTGCTCAGGGTGGTCAGAACATCAAGGTTAATACTAACGGTAAGTTCAACCTATATTTCAATCCATCTACTAAGGCATTTAAGTGTGAGTGTGTAGAGGAGTATGTAGACCTTAAGGTAAACATTACTATTGATAATAAGGCAAACTGGAGCCCACTATACATCACTTTGAAGAACGGTAATACTACAATTGTAGATAACGCTACAGTAACAAACAATAAGTATGCAGTTAGTGGTAATTACATCGGTGAGACTCTATCATATGTTCTTTCAAATGGTAGCAAGATAATGGAGGGTAATGTCTCTATCACAAAGACTGGTGCAACTATCACATTGGAGGAGACTGTTATCAAACTTAAGGTTAAGTTGGTTGATAGTAATTCACAGAAGTACTGGGGTAGCACTATGAAGATTCACGTTTGGAATACTGGTACGTCATTTGATACATCTTGGCCAGGTCACACTATGACAAGCGAGGGTAACTACACTTGGAGCATTACCGTTCCATCTGAGTTGGTTGGTAAGACTATCAACTTCCTTGTACACAATGGTAACGGCTGGCAGTGTCCAGACTCTAAGGTGACTATTAAGGCTGAGGGTAACACCCTTACAAGTACAGAACTTAACATTAAATAATTGCTAAATCAAAATAGTAAGAAACAGCACTCTTCGGGGTGCTGTTTTTTTTGTATGGTAAGTTATAAAGTCGTGCGTCTGCGGACAAGGGGCCAAAGCGGCAGAAGCGGCAAAAGGGAAAAATCTCTCAAAAAGGCGAAGCCTTTTAACGGTTACTAATTACTCATTATTTTTTTGCCTCTTTTGCCCTTTTTGCCCCTTTTCACCTTTCAGTTTTAAAAAGAGACGAGAGAGACGAGAGAGACGGAAGAGACGACAACGAAACTGAGTATCAAAAATTCTCTCTGCTGTCTCTGCTGTCCCTACTGTCCCTGCCGTCTCTAAATAATCAACCTCTCGCGCGAAGCGCACCATACTTTTCACTTTTCACCTTTCAGTTTTAAGTTTAAAAAAGAGACGAGAGAGACGAAAGATACGACAACGAAACAGAGTATCAAAAATTCTCTCTGCTGTCTCTGTTGTCCCTGCCGTCTCTTCTGCCCCTTTCCATTACTAATGTCATTTCCTGAAACAGGTTGACTACTTTAGTCTTGTATATGAAAGCAAAGAAGACTCTTGTTAAACATTAAAACTGATAAAAGTTTACTATTTCTTGAAAATGTTTACCAAGTTTTGTTTTATCCCTGCGTGGGGTTGACGGAGGGGCGTAGCCCCGAAGTCAGCCCCACGCTGCCGGGCAAAGGTAAACCATTTTGCGGAATATCGCAAATAGGCTCTCTTTTTATTGCGGCTAAGCGGTAGCTATGCCACCATTTCTTAAGTTCGCCTGTGCATAGCGCAGCCTCTGCAGGGGTCTTCATATCGATGCTCATATGCGGGCGTTCATTGTTGTAAAAATCTACCGCCTTAGCAATCGCCTCTCGAGCCTCGAACTCACTCTCGAAACGCAGACCTACTAAGAGTTCATTCTTCATTGTATTATTTATGCGCTCCGCTTGGGCATTCTCTTTTGGGTCGCCACTCTCGGTCATACTAATCTTTATTTTGTACTCATTGAGTAACGACACATAATCACCACTTGCATACTGACAACCTCGATCGGAGTGATGAATAAGTTTCTCTTTGCCATTGAGACGTGACAATGCCATACGCAATGCCTCTAATGGATATATCGTTTCCAGCGTCGGACCAAGACTCCAACCGACAATCTCCTCGCTATATGCATCTAACACGAGCGATAGGTAGCAAAATCGTGCATTATAATTATCTGGGCAAATGACTATGTATGTTATATCACTAACCCATAGCTGATTAGTGGCTGTAGGTATAAAATCTCTAATAAGGTTTGGGTACAATCTAAATCCGTGTTCCGAGTTCGTTGTGCGTGTAGTGCGATGCTTTCGACGTAATTTTAGCCCATATTTATCCAATACATCGTAAAAGCGGTCACGACCTACAGGAAAGTTATTGCCAAAATCTCGGCGATACATATGCCAGAGCTTTTGACCGCCTATACCTCGGTCTCGACTGCGAATATCTCGCACATAGCGCAATACAAATTCCTCTTGTACAACGTGACGATGACTAACATCCTCATCACGCTTGTAGTATGCCTGCTTCGTAACACCAAACAGCCCACAGAGCTGGCTGACCTTATAGCGGTCAGCGCTCTCTGTGTGCAGACAATCTACTGTTTGGTGCCAGATTTTTTTCGGATAGGAATACGAAATGTTGCCTCGGCAATGTCAATCATCTTGTCGTAGACCTCTGCCTTAATCTCAGCAAATTCAAGTTGCTGTTGCAGACGCTTAATCTCGGCTTTCAATGCCTCGATTTCATCGCTCGCTGATACACTTTGCGTGGGCTGCTCTTTGTACTTGCGTGCCATTTGTTCGAGTGTTAAGATTCGATATTCAGGTGCAAAGTTAACAATCCATCGCTGAATAGCACTCTTGCTAACAGGTAATTTCGCTGATATTGCTGGTATACTATACCCCTGCTTGCGTAAATCTAAAACTTCTGAAAGATAACGAGCTTGTAATTCTCTCCTCATAAAACTACTATTTATGAGTCAACTTTTTTCCGTACAAGACACTGAGTATCAAAAATTCTCTCTGCTGTCTCTGTTGTCCCTGTTGTCCCTGCTGTCTCTGTGGTCTCTGCTCTCACCTTAATCGCAAAGTTCACTTTTCACTTTTCACTTTTCAGTTTGAAAAAAAGAGACGAAAGAGACGACAACGAAACAGAGTATCAAAATTCTCTCTTGTCTCTGTTGTCTCTGTTGTCCCTGCCGTCTCTTCTGCCCCTTTCCATTACTAATTACTCCCTACTAATTACGAATTAAAACAGAAATGGTTGCCATAGTTTGGCAACCATTACTATTTTCCATTGTAGCTATTCATCGTGCGGTCGGGGCCGATTGAGACGAAGGAGAGTATCGCATCGCCAAAGAGCTTTAGGCGGTCGGGCATAGCCTTGTTCTCGTCGTCGGAGAACTCGCCCAACACGTAGTCCACCTGGCGTCCCTTAGGGAAGTCGCCGCCCACGCCAAAGCGCATACGGGCGTATTGGTTGTCGCCAAGGCACTCGGTGATGCTCTTAAGACCGTTATGTCCGCCCTCAGAGCCATTCTTGCGCATACGGAAGGTGCCGAATGGTAGGGCGATATCGTCGGAGATTATAAGCAGATTTTCGCGTGGTATGCGCTCCTGATCCATCCAATATCTTACAGCCTTGCCCGATAGGTTCATATATGTCGAAGGCTTCAATAGGTAGATGGTGCGACCACGATGCTTCAAGGTCGCCATATCGCCGTAGCGTGCGGTCATAAAAGAGATATTGGATGCCTCAGCTAAGGCATCCAATACTTTGAAACCTATGTTGTGGCGGGTATTGGCGTACTCAGCGCCGATATTGCCCAACCCTACAACAAGATATTTCATTCTCGATTCGGTATTATCCTACACGATTACTTCGCAGCTGCAGCACCACGTGATGCACGTGTTACACGAACAGCACATACAGCAGTAGTTGCAGGAGTTACGAATGTAAGGTTCTCGTGCTTGAGGTCACCAACGAAGATTGTCTGACCAACCTTCAATGGAGTAACGTCAACAAGGATCTCGTCTGGAATGTACTCAACAAGAGCCTTAACTGTAAGCTTACGAGCTGAAAGAGCCAACTTACCACCGATCTTAACACCCTCAGCGTTACCTGTAAGGCGAACTGGTACGTTAACTGCTACTGGCTTACCCTCCTGAACGCGGTAGAAGTCTACGTGAAGAATCTGCTCACGAACTGGGTGGAACTGAACCTCACGCATAACTGCCTTCTCAACAACGCCATCGATGTTAAGTTCGATGATGTATGAGTTAGGAGTGTAGATAAGCTGACCGAGCTCCTTAGCATCGATGAAAAATGCCTTCTCCTCGCCACCACCGTAAACGATGCAAGGTACCTGACCCTCACGACGAGCAGCCTTAGCGTACTTCTTACCGAAGTCGTTACGTGAAGTACCGTTAATCTGAATAGTCTTCATAAATGTTTGATAATTAAATATTTAACTTCGGCACCACTCAATCGTAGTCTATAGCTACGACCCCATAAGTGCCTGCTTGGGAGTGCAAAGGTAGTAAAAAAAACTGAAATACAAATAATTGCAATGAAAATTAGTAGTGAGTAATTAGTAATTAGTAATGGTTAAAAGGCTTTGCCTTTTTGTGGAATAAGACCACAATTGACTGCGCATCTTTCCAAATTCCGAGCCATTTTTTTGCACAATTAAAATATCATTTATATATTTGTCTCAAAGTTTTTATATTTTGCGTATTATGAAAAGATTAGTATCACTATTTGCAACTATTATGGCCCTTGTGGCTGTAGCTTGTGGCGGCGACGATGTAGATAAGCCAGCGCCAAAGCCAGGCCCAGTGGAGCCATCAGAGCCATCGGCACCATTTGTGGTGGATATTACTGCTACCACTCGTGGCTCGGTAACATTCTCGGTTACTCCAGAAGATCCTACTGTGGACTACATCTATGTTGTTTATGAGAAGGAGGAGGTTGACTCATATCGTAAGGATGAGCACTTCGTAAAAGATATCTTCACTAAGTTGGAGAGTGTGGCACAGAAGGAGGGTAAGCTCCTCGGCGAGTATCTCCCAAGTGTTATGCTATACGGTGATACTGAGGGAAATAAGGTTACTGGCTTGCAGATGGATACAGAGCACTATGTTGTGGTATTCGGCGTTGAGTACACTATCGATGGCTATGTAGCATCTACCGAGTTGGTGAAGAAGGAGTTTAAGACTCCAGATGTTGTTATGAGTGACGCTACATTCGAGGTTAGCACTCGAGTAGTATACAACAACGTAAAATTCACCGTGTTACCTTCTGATAAGGATATTTTATACTATATCTGCACTATGCCTAAGGCGTACTACGATAGCTATGTAGGCGAGGGCGAGGGTCAGATGAGTCAGGGCGCATTCTACCGCGACTACTTCCAGAAGGATATCAACTCTATGCTTCAGGCTGGCAACACCGCTGAGCAGACTATTATGGCGTTGATTCACGATGGCGACTTGGAGATTGGTGCTAGTGGCTTGATTGCAAATACCGATTACTGCTACCTACTTTCTGGTCTTACTATGGATGAGGATGGTATTGTAATCACAACAGATATCTTCTATGGCGAGTATACAACTGGTGACCCAGAGCCATCGGAGATGTACTTCGATATTCATGTGTACGATGTACAGCAGATGTCTGTATCGTTTACTGTAACTCCATCGAAAAATGATGAATACTATGTATGTATCGTACAGCCTTACGACGGTGTTTCTACCGCTGATGAGGTTATGCACAAGATGGTAGACCAGTGGGGTCCAGGCTGGATGGGCCAATTGGCAAATACCAAGGGTTTTGTAGACTTCGCTACTAAGCCAAAGTCGCTCCCAGCAGCAGATATGGAGTACTGCATCATAGCATTCGGCTATGAGGGTGGTATTACCACAGAGGCATATATGGAGACCTTCAGAACACTCCCAGGCGGTAGCATTGAGGATGTGCAGTTCTCGGTAAATGCAACAAACATCACTCCATACGGCTTTACATTGACCGTTACATCGTCTGATCCAACTATCTACTATGTACCTGGTGCTTGCATCAAGGAGGAGTACGACGAGGAGGCTTTGATCGCTGCTGTGAACGAGGAGTTCGACTACTATTTGGAGGAGACTTTGAAGCGCATTAAATCTACTATCGAGGCAGAGATTCTTGATCAGTATTATAGCAATGGTACACAGATATTCAGCTTGTCGGGCTTGCAGATCGATACAGAGTATATGGTATATGTATATGCTCTTGATATCAACACAGGTCACGTGGCGAAGACATTTACCTTCGACGCTGTGGCTCGCACAACTACTGTGGGCGCTGTAAACCCAACTATCGAGCTTGTGGGCTACTACTCAGGCGATGATGAGGCGGGTTCAATCTTCGGTGCTCCAGAGGTAACTGCAGGTAAGGCAATCGCCGTTGTTACATACGAGAACTTCGAGAAAGCTGCAGAGCTATATAGCTTCGTTATTAAGGGCGAAGGTAACGACTTCTCAGACCTTAACGAGTTCCCAGACGCTACAATGTGGCAGTTGACATCAGGTTTTAAGTGGGGTCTTTGTCCTTTGGATGCACCATACTCGTTCTATGTTATTGATTGGGAAAGTGAGTGCTTCGCATTGGCATACGCTATCGACAAGGATGGTATGACTGGTAGAATGGCTCGTTTGAGTCTCCTTGCTACTGCGAAGAATAAGGGCGATATCGAGGACCTTCGCACTCTATACGAATCGCTTCCAAAGGAGGAAACACGAGGTGTTGTAGCTTCATCGTTGGTAGTTGTAGAGTAGCGATATTTGCTCTATTACGATTAGGGGCGTGTTCACAATTGGTGGACACGCCTCTCTTTTTGCTATAAAAAGACAAAATCCTTAATGTGGATATTTATGCATTTTGGGGGAATAATATCGCGGAATGGTTTTTGGGGTGCTAAAGGCTCTCTCCTATATATATAAATATAGTAGGGTGCAAATGGTCGCTCAAAAGCGAGGAAAATAACCTATTTGTGAAAAAAATTGGTTATTTATTTTGCTGTTCGGAAAAAAGTGCTTAACTTTATATTCCACAAAGGCACTTAAGGACTTGGCGAGGATGCAAAATATTCCGAAACGAAGAACTTAAGACCAACGAAAAAACCTAAAAACCTAATATACTATGAAAAACTATTCAGCAAAAGAGATTAAGAACATCGTTCTTATTGGTGCTCCTGGCGCCGGAAAAACTACCCTTGCAGAGGCAATGGCTTTCGAGGGTAAGGTAATTGACCGCAGGGGTAGTATCGAGAATAACAATACAATCTCAGATAATACAGATATCGAGCATGAGTACAAACGCTCGATCTATTCTACAACCCTCTTCACAGAGTTTATGGATCGCAAGCTCAACATCATTGACTGCCCAGGATCTGATGACTTCTGTGGTTCTTTGTTCTCAGCATTTAAGGTGGGTGATATCGGCGTGATGGTGCTTAACGCACAGAACGGCTGGGAGGTAGGCTCTGAGCTTCAGTCACGCTACGCTCGCATCCTTAACAAGCCTCTCATCGGTGTTGTTAACCAGCTTGATGGCGACAAGGCTAACTTCGATGCTACTATCGAGGGTGTGCGTGCTGCATCTTCTGTTAAGCCTGTTATCGTGCAGTATCCTGTAAATCAGGGCGCTGGCTTCGACTCATTCATCGATGTATTGATGATGAAGTTGTATAAGTTCGTTGACGAGAATGGTAAGCGTGAGGAGTATCCTATCCCAGAGAGCGAGTTGGAGCGCGCTAACGCTCTTAACCAGGAGCTTGCTGAGGCAGCTGCAGTATATGATGACGCTCTTATGGAGTTGTACTTCGAGAAGGGCTCTCTTACTCAGGATGATATCCGTGCAGGTTTGAAGCTTGGTGTATCGAAGCGTGATATTATGCCTATCTTCTGTGCTTCAGGTAAGCGCGACATCGGTACTAAGCGTCTTATGGAGTTCATCATCAATGTAGGTCCAGGTCCTTTGAAGGCGCCAGCATTCCTCTCAACTGAGGGTGAGGAGCTTTTGGCTAACGACAACGAGCCTGCTGTAGTATTCGTATTTAAGAGCCAGATCGAGCAGCATATCGGTGAGATTACCTACTTCCGCGTAGTTCGTGGTAAGGTTACCGAGGGTATGGAGCTTGTAAACTCTCGCACTGGTAATAAGGAGAAGCTTTCTCAGTTGTTCGCCGTAGCAGGTAAGAATCGTGTTAAGGTTTCTGAGCTTTCGGCTGGTGATATCGGTTGCACCGTTAAGCTAAAGGGTACTCGTACAAACGACACTCTTGCAGCTCCATCTACTCCAGTTGCTGTTGAGCCTATCGTATTCCCTGAGCCACGCTACCGTGCAGCTGTTAAGGCTAAGGAGCAGAGCGACGAGGAGAAGCTCGGTAAGTTGCTTAACGACGCTAAGTATGAGGATCCTACAATCCTTGTAGAGTACTCTAAGGAGCTTAAGCAGACTATTATCCAGGGTCAGGGTGAGCACCACCTCAATATCCTCAAGCAGCGTCTCTCTACTGAGAACAAGATGGAGCTCGAGTACTTCGCTCCTAAGATTCCATATCGTGAGACTATCACTAAGGTTGCTCAGGCTGACTACCGTCATAAGAAGCAGTCTGGTGGTTCAGGTCAGTTCGGTGAGGTACACATGGTTATCGAGCCTTACTACGAGGATATGCCAGAGCCAACAAAGTATAAGGTTAACGGTAAGGAGATCACCGTGAACATCAAGGGTAAGGAGGAGTATGATATGCCTTGGGGTGGTAAGCTTCAGTACTACAACTCTATCGTTGGTGGTGCTATCGATGCTCGCTTTATGCCAGCTATCTTGAAGGGTATCATGGAGAAGATGGATGAGGGTCCACTTACAGGTTCTTACGCTCGCGATATCCGCGTAGTTATCTACGATGGTAAGATGCACCCAGTAGACTCTAACGAAATCTCATTTAAGCTTGCTGCACGTAACGCATTCAAGGATGCCTTCCGTAACGCTGGTCCAAAGATTATGGAGCCTATCTACGATGTAGAGGTACTTACTCCAAGCGACTATATGGGTGCTGTTATGAGCGACCTCCAGAACCGTCGTGCCATGATTATGGGTATGGAGTCAGATAAGGGCTTCGATCGTCTTAACGCTCGCGTGCCACTTGCAGAGCTTTATCGCTACTCAACATCTCTATCATCACTAACCTCTGGTGCAGCAACCTACACTATGAAGTTTGCTAACTACGAGCAGGTGCCAGCAGATGTTCAGGATAAGTTGCTTAAGGCTTATACTGACACAGACGAGGAGTAATTTCTTGTGATAAGGGGCACATCTGCTGCCGCTATCAAAAATAAATGCGAATAGGCAGTACGCTCAAGTACAGCCTATCCGCATTTTTTTTGCCGAGCGTTGCATCTGACCCCTTCTGACAAGAAATTTGGTTGTGGTGCTAATATCGGTTGAGTGTGCCCTTCTGACAAGAAATTTGGGAGTGCGGCCCTGAGGGTTTGTGCCTGTTTCGCTTGTACCAAGCGACAGCTACGCTGAAAGGGCAAAAGCGGCAGAAGCGGCAAAAGGGGTTTTGCTAATTACTAATTCTCCCCTTTAGGCCCCTTAGGCCTCTAAGGCCCCTTTTTAAATCCTGCGCGAAGCGCACCACACTTTTCAGTTTTCACCTTTCAGTTTTCAGTTTAAAAAAGAGACCACAGAGACGAAAGAGACCACAGCGAAACAGAGTATCATCAGAATGATAATAAATTTCTCTGTTGTTTCTGTTGTCCCTGCTCTCTCCCCTCACTTTTATTTGCAACCTTAGCAATAATTTCGTAATTTTGTGTTACCAATAAGATTCTAAAATCGGGTCGAGGGTATGACAATTGAGGATATTGCTCTACTATTTGTGCAGGGGTTGGGTGTGCGCGGTGCGGCGCACCTTATAGACCATTATGGCTCTGCTGAAGCGGTGTATTCTGCCTCGGTGGGGTCGCTTGTTGCAGATGCGGGGCTGCGCAAGGATATCGCCGAAGGTATCGTTAATGGCGAGGGCATCACTATGGCGCGACGTGAGGCGGAGTATTGTCGTAGGCATAAAATATCTATGATTGCAGCCACTGATAGAGAGTATCCTGCCCCCTTGCGAGAGACCTTAGATCGTCCACATATCCTCTTTGTAAAGGGAAATATCGAGGTGCTATCCTCGCCAACACTCTCAATTGTGGGTACGCGCGAGATGTCACCATCAGGTCAGCACATAACAAATAGACTTATCGAGGATCTTGCCTCTGAGATCGATAACTTCACCATCGTAAGCGGTATTGCATACGGTGTGGATGCGGCATGTCATCGTGCAGCGATAACGCATAAGGTGCCGAGTGTTGCGGTCTTGGCAAATGCTCTCCCCGATGTAAACCCTACACCACATCGACAGTTGGCTGAGGATATCCTTAAAAATGGTGGCGCACTGATATCGGAGCTAACATCGCAGAGTAGGCAGAATGGCAAGCACTTCATAGCGCGCAACCGTATCATCGCGGGTTTGAGTATGGGTGTTGTGGTCATCGAGTCGCAGGCATCAGGAGGCTCACTATCTACTGCAACATTGGCAGACGGCTACGGCAGAACCGTTATGGCGGTGCCTGGGCGTATAACGGATACTACCTCATTTGGTACAAATAACCTTATCCGTTCGGGTATGGCGCGCCTGATACTAACAGCGCAGGATGTCATTAGCGATATGGACTGGGAGCGCTATCGCGTAACTGATAAGACCCCTGCAATAGAGATGGTCGAGAACTCCCAGTTTAATGAGAATGAATTGCTTGTGATTGCGCAGTTGAATAGCGCGGAGCAACTAGATATGCAACAACTTATTAGTGCTACAGGATTAACCATTGGACAGCTGATAATGACACTTATGAGCTTGGAACTCAAGGGTGTTGTTCGCACGCTACCAGGTCAACGATACGAGAAAATATGATAGATACACATTCACATATATATGCTGAGGAGTTCGATGCCGATCGCGCAGAGGCTCTACAGCGAGCATGGGATGCCGGAGTGGAGAGGTTGATTCTTCCCGATATCGACTCCGAGAGTCGTCAGCGAATGTTGGATTTGGCGAAGGAGTACCCTGCAAAATGTCTTCCTACGGCTGGCTTGCATCCTACATCGGTCAACGATAACCCTTGTTGGCAGGAGGAGTTGGATATGGTGGAGTGTCTGCTTCGTGAGCCACCGATGCGCCTCTATGCTGTGGGCGAGATTGGTCTCGACCTCTATTGGAGTAGCGATTTTTATGCGATACAGCGCGAGGTCTTGCACGCCCAGTTGGAGCTGGCGTTAGCCTACAATCTCCCCGTCATCATACACACACGCTCGGCATATAAGGAGATGCTCGATGCTGTAGCGACCTATCGTGGCAGGGGACTTCGTGGCGTCTTTCACGCCTACGCCGATAGTGTTGACACGGCCAAGAAGTTGAGTGCCTTGGGCGATTTTGTATTTGGTATTGGTGGCGTTGTGACCTTCAAAAATTCGGGTCTTGATAGGGTGGTGAGCGAGCTTCCTACGGAGTTGTTGCTACTTGAGACCGACTGTCCATACCTCACCCCAGTGCCTCACCGAGGTAAGCGTAACGAGTCTGCCTATGTGGAGTTTGTATGTCGCAAAATTGCCGAGTTGCACGGCGTATCCCCCGAGCGAGTAGGTCAGATTACCACCGCTACAGCCAAGCAAATCTTCTCGATTGAGGACTAAATCGCGCTAAAACGTGAAAAAATGGGGGCAAAATGTTTCGCATTAGCAATTTTTGCGTACCTTTGTAAGGATATAGTGCGACACTAAAGTTGCATTGCTTCAGTTATGAAGAGATCGTCAATACTTATAATATATACCGGTGGTACTATCGGTATGAAGACAGACGAGGCTACAGGAGCCTTAGTCCCTTTCGATTTCAGTGGCATCTACGAGGAGTTCCCCTCGTTGAAGCGTCTTAAGGTTGACCTCGAGGTCTTTACCATAAAGCCACCTATCGACTCTTCGAACGTATCGGTTGAAAACTGGGTCGATATGGCGCGCATCATTCGCGACAACTACGATAAATACGACGGCTTTGTAATACTCCACGGTACAGATACGATGTCCTATTCGGCATCGGCATTGAGTTTTATGCTTGAGGATCTTGCTAAGCCAGTTATCTTTACGGGTAGTCAGATTCCTATTGGCATCCTTAGAACTGATGGCCGCGAGAACCTTATCACCGCCATTGAGATTGCTGGTGCTCACGACGAGAGCGGCAAGCCTCTCGTGCCAGAGGTTGCGCTCTATTTCCAAAACAGATTATTCCGTGGTAATCGCACTACAAAACTTAGTGCTGAGGCACTTAATGCCTTCGCATCGTTCAACTATGCCCCACTTGCAGACGTGGGTGTAAATATTCAGTATAACCACAATGCTATCGCTAACTTTAGGACAAAGGCTGTGGGAGAGTTTCATATTAGCGAGAGTTTGTCGAATGACGTTGTGGTGGTAAAGCTCTTCCCAGGTATTCGTCCTGCAACTCTTCGTGCTATGCTCCTTGAGAGTGGTGCGCGTGGTGTAGTGTTGGAGACCTACGGTGCGGGTAATGCCCCAACCTCGGAGTGGTTTGTGGAGTTGGTCAAGGAGGCTATCGTCCGCGGTGTTATCGTGGTGAATGTGTCGCAGTGCAAGGATGGCGCTGTGCAGATGCATCTCTACGAGACAGGTCTTGCATTGCAGGAGGCTGGTGTAGTGTCGGGACACGATATGACTATTGAGGCTGCGGTGACAAAGTTGATGTATGTTTTAGGCAAAAACTTGTCACTTTCGGAAATGCTTGACTTGATGCGTAGCCCACTGCGTGGCGAATTTACTTTGTAAATGGTTGCTATTTTCGGAATTTAGTCGTATATTTCGCACAATAATTTGCCTTAAAAGGGGGCATAAAATAGATGTAGAAGATGCCAGAGATGGCGTAAGAGGTTGATTAACATTGAGTTTTAGCAATTCCGCAGGGTCTGAATGGGCTCGCTGTGGGTTGTTTGCTTGGTGTAGTAAAGTAAGGAAAAGCATAATAAAAATAGAAAAATAGAGAAAACAACTACTAAAATTACAAATTTTAACTAACAAATCATTATGAAAAAATTATTTTTGGTTTTGGCAGCTGCCACTCTCTCTTTCGGCGCTGCTTTCGCACAGGATGCTAACGAGACTCCAGCACAGGAGGCCGCTGTTGAGCAGGTTGTAGATGCTGAGGCTGCTGACGTTGCTGAGGTTGCAGCTGTTGAGGAGCTTGCAGGTGAGCCTATGCACTTCGCACTTATGAAGAAGTTCTTGGAAGGTGGTTGGGGCTGGATGCTTCCAGTGCTTGTTTGTTTGGTACTTGGTTTGGCTATCGCTATCGAGCGTATCCTTTACTTGACATTCGCTCAGATCAATACTAAGAAGTTCATCGCTAAGGTTGAGGAGTTGCTTAACACTGAGGGTATTGAGGCTGCTAAGGAGTACTGCCGTAACACTCGTGGTCCTATCGCTTCAATCTACTACCAGGGTCTTATGCGTTACGACCAGGGTTTGGAGGCTGTTGAGAAGGCTGTTGTTTCTTACGGTTCAGTTCAGCAGGGTCAGATGGAGTCAGGTCTTTCATGGATCTCATTGTTCATCGCTTTGTCTCCATCACTCGGTTTCATGGGTACCGTTGTTGGTATGATCCAGGCATTTGATGATATCCAGGCTCAGGCAACTATCTCTCCAGCCGTTGTAGCAGGTGGTATCAAGGTTGCGCTTTTGACTACCATGATGGGTCTTATCTCTGCAGTTATTCTTCAGGTGTTCTTCAACTACATCCTTTCAAAGATCGAGGGTGAGGTTGTTAAGATGGAGGATACTTCTATCACCTTGGTTGATATGCTTACTGCATACAACAAGCGATAATTAAGACCTAACTTATTTAAGCAAAACAAATTATGAAAAAATTACATAGATACGTATTCCTCTTATTTGCCTTGGTATCTGTTGCTATGGTAGCTTGGGCAATCGTTGCAGGTATGAGTGCTCCAGACTCTGCTAAGATTGCTAATAGCACTCCACTTGTGCAGCAGTTCGATGCTGAGGGAAATGCAGTGAATACTGAGGATGACCAGCCGGTGCCTGTTACAACTACATCGGAGGGTATTCGAGCTTTGGGCATCATCTTTGCCAACCAGCTCGAGGAGGGTATTCTTACTGAGAGTGCTATCGAGGAGGAGAAGGTTAAGCGTACTCAGACTATCGAGGTTATTATCCCAGAGTATGAGCAGAAGGTAGAGAACGCTCGTGAGGAGGCTTTGGCAGCTCAGGCTACTATCGAGGAGCTTAAGCAGGTTAAGCGTCTTAGCGGTGCTCAGAAGAAGCAGCTTGCTAACGCTGAGACTGTTGACGCTAACTTCAAGGCTTTGAACGACACTCTTGCACAGCACCGCGAGAACGTAGTTATCATGCAGGAGAACATCGATGCTTCAATCCGTGCTAACGCTCAGGCTAAGGCTGACGGTGAGAACATGGTTGCTTTGGCAACTGCAGTTAACTGGAACCTTATCTGGTTCTACTTTATGATCGTATTCGCAATCTGCTTCATCGTGTTTGCAGCTGTTTGGGATATGCTTCTTAACGCTGGTGGCTTGAAGAAGACTGCCTTTGCATTGCTTATTGTTGCTGGTGTTATCGGTCTTGCATACTTCATCGCTTCTGGTAATGGCTGGAACGAGGGTCACACTCTTAAGGATGCTGCTGGTTACGACCTCGGTATCGGTACAGATATGGCTACTCGCACAGTATTCGGTCCATTCGAGTATATGATGGCTGATACAAGCATTATTGTTACTTACATTACTATCGCTGGTGCAGCTCTTGCAGCTGTATTCTCAGCAATTCGTGGCATTTTTAAATCGTAGTTTATGGCTAGAGCTAAGAAAAAGGCGGGAGAGATCAACTCCAGCTCAATGGCGGATATTGCTTTCTTGCTGTTGATATTCTTCTTGGTGACAACTACGATGGATGTCGACACAGGTATGAAGCGTACGCTTCCACCATGGATCGACCCAAAAGAGCAGCAGAACGACGTTGACGTAAACGAGCGTAACGTACTTAAGGTTAACGTATCGCGTAGCGGTGCCATCATGGTTGGCACTGAGGAGTATCGCTCAAGCGACCTCCGTCGTGTAGGTGAGCACTCACGTCTATCTCGCGAGGTATATTTCTTCCTTGTTGATCCTGAGCGTTCAAACAAGAAGGATACCGAGATCGATGGTGCTACTTACAAAGTCAGCGAGGGTCTTGTCTCTTTGAAGGCCGATGACGAAACAGAGTATAAAATATATCTAAAGGTGCAGGATGAGCTTACTCACGCCTTCAACCTATACCGCGACGATATCGCTCGTCAGGTGTATGGCTCGAAGTATGATGAGTTGAACGATCTTGAGGCCCAGCACATTCGCAAGGCGGTACCTATGAAGATATCTGAGGCAGAACCTAACGATCAAACAAAGAAGTAGTTATGGCAGTAATGGCAAAAAAGGGCAAGCGTGAAGTGCCCGCAATGTCGACCTCGTCACTTCCTGACATCGTATTTATGCTTCTATTCTTCTTTATGGCGGCTACAACGATGCGTGAGGTAGATCCATTGGTATCTGTGCAGATGCCAGAGGCTAATGAGATCACTGAGCTCGACAAGAAAAATCTTGTAAACATTTGGATGGGTAAACCTATTGGCGCTGCCAAGGGCGAGGACGCGTTGAAGATTCAGCTCAACGACCAGACTCGCGAGGTTGAGGATATTCGTGACTTTATCTCAGCAACAACAGTAACTAAGGGTGTTGGCCCTAACGAGATTGTTGTTAACCTTCGCGTTGACGAGGGCGCTACAGTTGGTAAGCTTACCGCTGTAAAGCAGGAGTTGCGTAAGGCTGAGGCATTGAACATCTCTTACGCTGCACGCGCAGTGGAGAAGTAGTCGAAGTCCTACTCTTGATAATTTAGTGGCTATCTCCCTTGGAGGTGGCCACTATTTTTTTTGCTCTTGTGTAGTATTGAGGGGGGAAGAGTGTTACCTTCGTACTATAAATGTGTATGTATAGATAAAAATCGTTGCAAAATAGGGCGCGAACAGAGAAAGTTTTGTATCTTTGTAGTAATCATTAATATGGGATGTTGCATTCCGTGAAACATTGTGATATGAAAAAGTTTGGTATACTTAATCTTTATAGCGTTGTATGTATCGCTATCTCTTTGCTCTGTGTTAGTTGTGCGACAGAAGATTGGCTTGGTGGCTTTGGCGACTCTACTGGCAATAATAGCTCCGTAGAAGGTGTTGCTGGTACGCCTTGGGTACACGATGAGTTGTCTTGGGTCTTTGATATGGATGTATTGCCAGAGGTGCGTATCGAGGTTACTGAGGAGCAGTGGAATGAGCTCCTTATGAGCTATGATCAGAACTCTGGTACGAACCACTATATCCACTGTGATGCAGAGTTTAAGTCGAAGGGCGAGACCTATGGCTTTGTCGATGCTGGTCTGCGCCTACGTGGTAATACCTCGCGTCGCCGTCCCGAGGGTTATGGGGGTGAGATGCACCAGCGCAACAATGCAGACTGGCATCATTGCCATTTTACGCTCAACTTGCGTAAGTTCCAGAAGGATGATGACCACGAGTTGCGCAACGTGCGAAAGATATATCTAAAATGGCATAAGGATGATGCCGCTTATTGTCGTGAGTTGTACTGCTACGACCTCTTCCGTCGCTATGGTGTCTGGACAGCTCCATATAGCTCTTATTGCCGCTTGTGGATACACGTAGAGGGTGATTCTCGGCCAGCATACTATGGCGTCTACGAGATGATTGAGGCCATTGATGATAAGTTTATTAAGAGGCGTAAGGATATGTTTGGCGACCATAAACACAACCTATGGAAGTGTGTAAATCCTGCAAATCTAAACTATAATGACATTAGAAATGCGAATATCCGTTGGGATGATGATTCGGGAGCCTATGCTACCTACGAACTCAAGACCAACGTGGAGAATTTCGAGGCTGCAAAGGCGCAGTTGATAGAGTTCTCACGTAAACTTACAGTGCTCGAAGGCAAAGAGTTTCACGACTGGATTGCTACGGTATGTGATGTTAAGCTATTGATGCAGACCTATGCGGTAAATATTGTTGTGGGTATGTGGGATGACTACTGGAACAATGCAAACAACTACTACCTCTACTTCAATTCTACGGATATGGAGAACTATAAGGTCTTCTTGATACCTTTCGATTACGACAACACTCTTGGTACATCGCACAACTGTGGTGTTCAAGGCGACTCGGGTACTCACGATCCGTTCAACTGGGGCAATACAGAGAGCAGTCCTCTTATTGGTAAGATTTTAGAATTTGAAGACTACCGCGAGATCTTTGTTAAGGCGATGAATGAATTATGTAATCCATCTAAGGACTTCTTCTACTATGAGGCGTCACACAACCGTATTCAGAATTGGCATAATATGATTGGTCCATATATCTACAACGATACTGGTGAGGACTGCTATATCGAGGATCATCCAGCGGGTTGGGGTAACAATTACGATTACCGTATTCTCGATCCAAATTCGCCGATGAACTTCTTTAAGATTAAGGCTGCTTCAATACCAGCAAAGTAGCCTTAGAGAAGTCTATGAAATAGCTGCTGCGCACCCAATATAGACGTTGGGTGCGTTTGCTTTTAACGTGGGGCTTACAGTGTGTGTTATGTGAGTGATGCCCTGCAGATGGTGTAACCCGAGAAAATATTATGATATAATTGGAAATACTCGCTAAAAGTTTACTACCTTTGTAGCGATTGTTGGCATCAGTGTGCCAATCTCTTATATAAATATAGTGGTATGAAAAGATTTAATCTATTCTCTTTGTATATAGCTCTCTACGCCATTGTCGCGATAGTGTTGACGGGTTGTGCGATTGAAGATCTACCTTCAATCGCAGATGATGAAGGTGGTAATGTTGGCGGCTGGACCGAGGAGTCTGTTGGTGGCGACACTGATAATGATAACGATGAAGAGAATCCAGGTGAGAATCCAGGTGAGGACCCAGGCGAGGACCCAGGTAATGATCCTGGTGACGACCCAGTAACACCACCTGCAAGTTGGGATCCGCAGGAGTTGAAGTGGGTCTTTGATATGAATGTGTTGCCAGAGATTCATATCAGTGTGACCGAGAGCCAGTGGAATGAGCTTCTTAGTGCCTACGATGCTAATAGCCAGACCACTCACTATATCCACTGCGATGCAGAGTTCGAGTCTAAGGGTGAGAAGCACACTTTTGACGATGCCGGTCTCCGCCTTAGAGGTAACACATCGCGCCGTCGTCCAGAGGGTAATGGGGGCGAAAAGCATAAGCGCAATAATGCAGACTGGCACCATTGTCACTTTACGCTAAACCTACGTAAGTATCAGAAGGATGACGCTCACGAGTTGTATAACGTGCGCAAAATATATCTTAAGTGGCACAAGGATGATAGGGCGTACTGCCGTGAGTTGTACTGCTACGACCTCTTCCGCCGCTTTGGCGTGTGGACGGCTGCTTATAGCTCATATTGCCGTTTGTGGATACACGTCGAGGGCGACTCTCAGCCTGCATACTACGGCGTCTACGAGATGATTGAGGCTATCGATGATAAGTTTGTTAAGAGACGTAAGGATATGTTTGGCGACCATAAACACAACCTTTGGAAGTGTAGCTATGCAAGCTCTCCTGCCGACCTAAACTATAACAATATCCGCAGTGCGTCGATATACTACGATGACGACTCGGGTAACGCCTATACATACGAGCTAAAGTCGAATGTCGAGAACTTCAATGCGGCAAAGGAGCAGCTTATAGAGTTCTCGCGTAAGCTTACAAAGCTCAAGGGAGAGGAGTTCCGTAACTGGATATCTTCGGTGTGTGATGTCGAGCTGTTGCTTCGTACATACGCGGTAAATGTAGTAGTGGGTATGTGGGATGACTATTGGAATAATGGTAATAACTACTACATCTACTTTAACTCGTCGGATAAGGACAATTATAAATTCTTCTTTATCCCGTTCGACTATGATAACACTCTCGGCACATCAGCCAATTGTGGTGTGCAGAGCGATTCGGGTCGTCAAGATCCACTTAACTGGGGTGATACAAGCAACCGCCCGCTTATAGGTAAGCTCTTGCAGTTTGATGATTATCGCAAGATATATGTCGATGCCCTTAACGAGCTCTGTGACCCTGCAAACGACCTGTTCTACTACTCGCACTCCATTGCCCGTATCAATGGCTGGCACGATATGATTCGCCCTTATGTCGTTAACGATACCGAGGAGGATTGTGAGATTAAGGATCGTCCTGCAGGCTGGAGTAATATCTACGACTATCGACTCTTGAATGAGAACTCGTCTATGAACTTCTTTAAGGTTAAGGCGGCATCTATACCTTCGAAATAGGGCTTTTATAGGTGAAAAAATGAGGCGCGCTCAACATCGTTGGGTGCGCCTATTTTTATGGCGCTTAGCTATATTTGGAGTATTTGCAATATAATAATTAAAAACAATTGTAAAAGCCATACTTTGTAAATTACTGATGTATAATGCGTTAGAGAATAGTTGTAATTTTTTTTGAAATTTTTTACAAAAATATTTGGTGGTTACAAAAATAAGCTATACTTTTGTCCTTTGGAGAGGTGGCAGAGTGGTCGATTGCGGCGGTCTTGAAAACCGTTGAGCTGCGAGGCTCCGGGGGTTCGAATCCCTCCCTCTCCGCAAGACTACGAAGCAAAAAGGTATCGAGAAATCGATACCTTTTGTTTTTATACCTTTGGCGCA
>JAZQYM010000012.1:0-2996 GCA_045633525.1 Alistipes sp.
AAACCGTTGGGATGCTGTTTACGCGTCTGTAAAGCGTGCTAACGCCGTTAACTCTCAGGCTACTAAGTTGGGCGACGCTCTCCCCCACGCAGCTCAGGTAATCGCTCAGGCTTAGTTCATCAAGGGCTTCTGGATGTACGAGGGTATTCGTATCTACGGTCCCGCTATCCCCTATGTAACTGTAGAGGATTATGAGAACTCAACTGATCCCCAGGTATCTAACGTTGACGAGAATGGTAACTATGTTTACATTTGGGATAAGGTAGCTCAGGATTTGATTGACGCTGCTAACGATCTTCCCGAGACTTGGCCCGAGGGTCAGTCAGGTCGCGCTACTAAGTGGCAGGCTAAGGCTGTTTTGGCTAAGTTGTACATCAACTGGTCATCACCCTATGATGGTTCAGCAGGTTATGGCACAGGTAACAAGTGGACTGAGGCTGCTGGTATCCTCGATGATATCATCGCTAACGGTAAGGATGCTAAGGGACAGAAGTATCAGTTGGCTGAGACTTACAATGCTTTGTGGCACCACGAGACTTCTGACTGGACTGGTGAGTCTGTATTCGACGTACAGTTTACTTGGAACGGTACTACTTCACAGACTGTATCTCCTAACCACACTCACGCAACTGAGTTCTCAGGTTCTCTGGGCTTCGGTGGTTGGGGCTTCTACCAGCCTTCTTACGAGTTCGTAAACAACCACATCGTAGATGCTAACGGTCTTCCTTTGTCATTCGCTGAGTACACTGCTCACAAGCCTTTGACTGCCGTTGGTACTCCTAACACTGACCTTTCAGTATTTACCGATCCTCGTTTGGACGTAAGTGCAGGTCGTTTCGGTGTTCCTTACCTCGATTGGGGTACTCCTGACAATGTTGCTTCTTACATCCGTGACTACGGTAACGGTGGTATGTACTTCAACAAGAAGGGTCACCACTGGAAGGCTGAGCGTGAGGCTCACGCAGCTGTTACCAGCCCCACTGCAACTCAGGTTAACTACCACATCATCCGTTTCGCTGAGATTCTGTTGTTGCGTGCTGAGTGCTACTACCAGGAGGGTAACTACGGTAAGGTTATCGAGATCGTTAACCAGATCCGTACACGTGCTGCTAAGGGCTTCGTAGCTGCTGATGAGACAACTGTAGGTTCATACTCTATGGAGAACAAGATCGACGGTACGACAACAGCTGGCGCTGCTGCTAACTACCGTATCGGTGTTTATCCTTCTTCTTACGCTAACGCTGCTCAGGCACGCGAGGCTTTGGAGCGTGAGTTCCGTCTCGAGTTCGGTATGGAGGGTCACCGTTGGTTCGACATCGCTCGTTGGGGTAAGGCTGCTGACGTATTGAACGCTTACGCTAAGGCTGAGTCTCAGTACCTTGGTAAGTTCATTAACACTTACTCTCCTTCATGGGTTAACTTCCCCATTCCTCAGTCAGAGGTTCAGACCGCTCAGGGTCGCTTCGTTCAGACTGCTGCTTGGAAGTAATCAGAACTTAACAAACCTTATATAGGTAATTCAGAGGGTGCCACCTTAGGGTTGGCACCCTCGTTTTTTTATTGCGGTGGGTTAAAAATTTGTTTTCATGAAAAATATTTTTATATTTGTTGAGCGAATTGTGCATATATATGGGTGAAAAACATGTTGCAATGAGGATGAAATGCCCGCAGCGAATGCCGTCGCATAAATAACGAATATAGAGAAGAGACCGATGAAAATTAGCAAAAATCTTATAGCTCTGATTGTTACGGCTGTTGGCTCGGTGTTGCTGGGTGTGCAGCTGCAGGCTGATCAGGCGTTTATGTTTTTCTACCGTGAGTCGCAGCAGTTGCTTTTCCTCGACTGGAGTTATCTGTCGGAGGTGCTGTTGCAGTTTGGTGGTGTAGGTATATTCCTGTCGCATTTTTTGGTGCAGTTTTTTATTCATCCCGTGGTGGGAGCTCTGACAACAGCTCTGCTCGTTGGTGGTACTGTGTGGATGATGTGGCTTGCGCTACGAAAAATAAATGATAATGTAGCTCTTTTGCCCGTGGTGTTTGTGCCTCTGTTAGTGCAGATTATATATCTTGCAACGGCATATCATCACTATGAGGGTTTGGTGGCTTTGTTCTTCCTTGCCGTTGCCCTATGGGGCTATTCACTATGCCGCGAGTGCGATTATCGAGTGCGATTGGGTGCTGGTGCTGCAATAGCATTGGTGCTGTATCTGCTCATTGGATCTATCGGAGTGCTCTTTGCGGTGTGTGCGTTGCTCTTTGATGCAATGCTCAAGCGCGAGAAGTGGTATCTTGGAGTATTATACGCTGCAGTCGTCTGCATTGCGGGCTCGTTCCTTGTGCAACGTGGCGAGATTATAGATTATGAGTTTGCATATACACCGAAATTTTACTACGAGTTTTATGTTGTGATGACTCCTTTCTTAAGGATGGCGTGGATTGCGACCGTAGCGGTTATGGTAGTCTTCTATCTGGTGGGGCTTATCAAGCAGCTGCGTCCCTGGATGAATGGTGCGTTGCTCGCGGTGCTTTGTTGCGTAGTTGCCGGCTGGTATCTGCCACGACATGAGAAGGAGGTTAATGGTGGTGTGTATACCTACATGGAGTTGTACCATTATCTGACGAGGGAGAATTGGGATGGTATCCTGTCGGTGGAGAAACTTAATTTCCAGGATCCGCTGAATGCAAACTTTGTGAACTTTGCCCTGTCGAAAAAGGGAGAGTTGCTCGATAAAATGTTCCTTTATCCGCAGATTAATGCCTCGTCGCTGCTTAATGAGAGATTTGGAACTTTTGTCGAGGAGCACTGTGTGTATAGTGAGATATATTATCACTTGGGTATTGTGTCACAGACACTTGAGTTGTCGCTGGCTGCAATGGCCGGAACATATCCAGGTACGCCGCTTCTCTTGCAACAGTTTGTTCGTAGCCGTATAGTTATGGGCGATTACGATTTGGCCGGTAAGTTTGTTTATCGTCTTTCGAAGACTTATGGCTAT
>JAZQYM010000013.1:0-2871 GCA_045633525.1 Alistipes sp.
ATAAATGCGATACCTGGGCCCTTCATTGCTGCGGGGATGTGTGAGTACTCAATCTTCTCGCGGATAGCTGCCATCATAACGATAGCCAACCACCAACCAATACCAGAGCCAAGACCATAGACGATTGAGTCACCTACAGAGTTAATCTCGGTGCCTACCATCTGCTGCATAAAGAGCGAGCCACCCATAATGGCACAGTTTACAGCGATAAGAGGCAAGAAGATACCAAGCTGGTTGTAAAGTGAAGGAGAGAACTTCTCAATAATCATCTCCACCAACTGCACAAATGCAGCGATAACGGCGATGAACAGAATAAACGACAAGAAGCTCAAGTCGACACCTTCAACCAAGGCACCATCCTTAAGGACATACTGGTCGAGGAGGTAGTTCAAAGGCACTGTCATAACCTGTACGAAGGTAACAGCAGCACCCAAACCCAAAGCGGTCTTTACGCTCTTCGATACGGCAATGTATGAACACATACCGAAGATGTATGCGAAGACCATAGTTTCGAAAAATACCGAATTAATAAACAAATTTAACATACGCTACCCTCCTATTTTTCCTGTAAATCCTTATTAATAGAACGATGAACCCAGATGATGCAACCGATGATGATAAGTGCCATCGGAGGGAACAACATCAACGCATTGTTGGTGTAGCCGAAGCGTGCCAACACGTCAAAACCGAAGAGTGTGCCCGAACCAAAGAGCTCACGGAAGAAGGCTACGATAACAAGGATAAGTGCATATCCAATACCGTTAGCAACACCATCAACGAATGAGTCCCAAGGCTTGTTTCCAAGAGCAAATGCCTCAACACGACCCATCACGATACAATTAGTGATGATAAGACCTACGTATACCGACAACTGCTTTGATACATCATACATATATGCGCGCAAGAACTGGTCAACAACAATTACGAGTGTTGCGATAACCACCAACTGCACGATGATACGAATACGTGAAGGCAGACCGTTACGCAAAAGTGACATAATCAGGTTTGAGAAAGCTGCAACAAATGTCACAGACAAGCCCATAACCAATGCGGGCTCAAGCTTTACGGTTACGGCAAGAGCCGAGCAGATACCCAAAATCTGAACGATAACGGGGTTATTTGCTGCCAAAGGATTTGTAAAATTCTTACTCAACTTCATAGCTTACTCCTCCTCAACATTTACTGATTCAACATTAGCCTCCTCAATAGGCTCCTCTGCGGGCTGCTCCTCTGCGGTAGTATCCTCCGCAACAGCCACTGTAAGAGTATCGAGGAACGACTTATACTTCGAAATAGAGGTCTCAAGCATAGCGTTTACACCGTCACAAGTCTTTGTACCACCTGTGATAGCGTCAACCTGATGCTCGTTCTGGGCACCACCCTTCTGCATACGTACAGCAAACTCACCAGCCTCATTATAGAGAACCTTATCGGCAAATGCGCCCTGCACACCAGCAGAAGCAATCTCGGCACCAAGACCTGGGGTCTCGCCCGCGTGATCCATAACGATACCAGAGATAGTGAGCTTGCCATCAACAACATAGAGTGACACATAGCCCCAGATATCGCCCCAAAGACCCTTACCTACGATAGGAAGCACATACTTTGCAACGCCATCCTTCTCGAACTTGAAGATAGGGAGCTCATCTGTAGCCTCACCAAGAGCCTTGCGGTTACCAAGAAGTGCAAATACTGCCTGAACATCAGCAGCCTCCTCAACAGCAACGAACTCGCCTGCTGTGATGCGACCCATAGTAACAACCTCATCAAAGTTGGCATCAGCCTCGCCAAAAGCCTTCATAATAGATACCTTCTGCTCGTTGAGAACATTAGCATCCTGTGTAGGCTTAAGCCACGTAGCAAGTGTAGCGAGCAGAGCACCAACGATTACCACCATTACAACTGTGTAGATGATGATATATACATTTGAATTCTTATTGATTGCCATAGCTCCGATTATTTAACATTCTTAATTAGCTTCTTACGACGTGCAACGTTACGCTCAACAACGAAGTAGTCGATAAGCGGTGCAAGTGCATTCATAAACAGAATAGAAAGCATCATACCCTCGGGGTAAGCGGGGTTAACGACACGGATAAGCACTGCCATAGCACCTACCATAAAACCGTAGATCCACTTACCTGTGTTGGTCTGTGCAGAGGTAACGGGGTCAGTAGCCATAAACACAGCACCAAACGCGAAACCACCTACCAACAAGTGGTAGTATGCAGGATACTCGGTCATACCAACAGCGTCGAACAAGTAGCCAAATGCCAAACCACCAACGAATACGCTCAACATAATGCGCCAAGATGCAACGCCTGTAAAGAGCAGGATAGCAGCACCAATC
Source organism: Alistipes sp. (assembly GCA_045633525.1). GTDB lineage: Bacteria > Bacteroidota > Bacteroidia > Bacteroidales > Rikenellaceae > Alistipes. Next base: position 2,351 of record JAZQYM010000013.1, read on the forward strand.
AAGATAGCGCAAGTAGAGGTCTCACCAACAGAGCCAGGGATGAAGCCAAAGAAGGCATCCATCGCGCTCCACTGCATCTCACCAGTCGATGCAAGCTGCTCCAATGCTGTAGCACCAGTCTTACCGTCTGCATACCACACAGCCTCACCAGACATCTGGGGAGTGTATGCAAAGAATGCAAAGGCACGTGCCAACAACGCGGGGTTAAAGACGTTCATACCAGTACCACCGAATACCTCCTTACCGATAACTACGGCAAAGGCTGTTGACAGAGCAACAATCCACAAAGGCACAGTGATAGGCATAACCATAGGAATCAAAAGACCAGATACAAGGAAACCCTCGTTGATCTCGTGCTTACGCTTCTGGGCAAATGCAAACTCGATGGCAAGACCCGTAACGTAAGATACGATGATCATAGGCAACATCTTAAGGAAACCAAACCAGAATGCGGGGAACACGCCCTCGATGCCAGCCTGATAGCCGATGTTATACATACCGAACAACAACGCGGGAACGAG